>NZ_JBGOOD010000067.1:0-25028 GCF_041439475.1 Vibrio sp. 1S139 | reverse complement strand
AAAATGTGTACAAGAGATTGGATTGACCTGATCAGTTAATTTTCCGGATTGGTATAATATACGCCATTAGCAAAGCCGCGGATTCTCCTACTTACCAAAACAGCGCGTGTTGGGAGTCTAAACCTCCAACCTTTCCATATACGAAGACTCAGCAGAAATACTGGGGCTTTTTTGTATCTGCTGCTTCTACGAAGTAATGTTGGGATAACTAGGCGCTCCTAGCTCACCTGCGTGCTCGAATCTCCGGAGTGCCTACTCATTCCAGCCTTGCCATATTTAAGACTCTAGTCTGCACGTCTCGGCAGAAATGCTAGCGCTTTTTATTCCTGTCATTTTTACAAGTATCACTTGAAGTACCATGTGTTCCTTTAGCTATCTCTATCGAACACTGATTTAGTGCAGCCTTGCTGTATTTAATGACTTAGTTCAAAGCTAAAGCTTTCTGTTCACCACTCATCTAGCTCCGTAGTCCTGTTAATAACTAACGCTATTCTAGCGAGACGTTGAGTCCCGTTATTTTTGTTTCCAGGTGAAAGGTGAAGTCTTTCGATTGAAGCTTATATAACTTGAGAGTGGGTTATTGGGTAGACTAGCGAGTGCGCACAAGAACGAGTTCTCTGTATGACTTAAGCTCCTTAAAGAGTTCTGTCCACCCACATTAAGGCTTTCGATTACTCAAATATTAGCGGTATCAAATATCGATATGAGCTCTATGTTCCACGCATATCTTTCAGCGATAGCTCCAGTATGGGAATTGGTGAGTTTGACTTTCATTGGGTATAAAAAAGGCCACCTAAAGTAGGCGGCCTTGGTTGATCTATTTAGATATTAATCTAGCTCTTTCTCTGCTTGTTTTGCTTTCTCTATCATAGGAGTGATTGTTGAGCCTTGAACTAGAATAGAGAACACAACAACGGCGTATGTCATGACAAGGATTATCTCTTTAACATCGATTGCTTTGTCTTCAATTACCCAGATACCTGAAGGGATTGAAAGTGCCATGGCTAGTGCTAAGCCACCGCGTAAACCACCCCAAGTTAGAATCTTAATCGACCACGGGTTGTAAGTTCTAAAGCGTTTAAATCCGATGTAAGACAAGAAAACACTCAAGTAACGTGCACTCAATACTAGAGGGACTGCGAAAGCCATTAAGATCCAATCTTCTTGGTGGAATTTGAATAACAGCATCGACATACCAATTAGTAGGAATAATACGCCGTTTAAGAATTCATCTATCAATTCCCAGAAATGATCTAAGTGATCTTCACTCTCTTTTGAGAATCCGATAAAGCGAGTCCAGTTACCAATCATGATACCTGAGACCACCATCGCTAATGGTCCTGATACATGTAGAACTTCAGCAAACGCATAACCAGCAGTTGGAATGCCGATGGTTAATAGCAACTCCATCGAGTGGTCGTCGGTGTTGCTGATTAGGTAATGGAATACAAGACCTAAAACAAAACCGTAGACGATGCCGCCAATTGCCTCTTGAACGAATAGCATGGTCACACTACCGACGGTTGGCGCTTCTGTGCCGAATGCGATAGTAAATAGGGTTACGAAGATAACTAAGCCAAAACCATCGTTGAATAGAGATTCTCCCTCGATTTGAGTAGAGATTCTTCTGGGAGCGTCGAGTTTCTTTACTATTGCTAGCACGGCGATGGGATCGGTTGGAGAGATTAGCGAGCCAAAGAGTAGGCAGTAAATCAGATCAAATTGAATACCGATGAACTGGCAAAACCCGTACAGCACAAAACCGATAAAGAATGTTGAAAACAGCGTAGCACCTAACGCGAGTACTGTTATTTCCCATTTCTGGTCTTTTAGGTTTGGTAATTTGATTCCCAAACCGCCTGCAAATAGTAAGAATCCTAATATCCCTTTTAGAAGGAAATCTTCAAAATTGATACTGGCAACGGTCTCTGAGGCAATGTCTGCCAATTGGAACCAATTATTTTGTCCCGCAATGATAATCAATAGAGATAACATCATTGAGCCAGCTGTGATGGCGATGGTTGTCTGCATTTTACCAATTTTTGTATTCACGAAAGCAATAAGCATGGCTGCAGCGGACAAGAAGTATAAGGTGTAATAGACCGACATTGGGATTCCAACATGTAACAAAGTATGAATATGAATTTTCGTTGTCTCATGCTCAAATAGCAAACATTTTTTTGTCATGACTCAGTAATCAATTTCCTTTTTTAGACGTCTAGACTCCTTTTTAATGTGTGATAGGATGGAGGGATAATTAAAGGAATGAGGTTGTACCGTGGGAAGTAATGTAAGGCAAAAGATTGACGCTCTGTTGAAGCAACGAATTTTACTGATTGATGGTGGCATGGGCACCATGATTCAGGATTATAAATTGGAAGAGCAAGACTATCGTGGTGAACGCTTTGCTGATTGGCACAGTGACTTGAAGGGCAACAATGACCTTTTAGTTCTTACACAGCCTAAGCTTATCAAAGATATCCATATGGAGTATTTGGAAGCTGGGGCTGACATCCTCGAAACCAATACCTTTAACGCTACAACCATCGCTATGGCCGACTATGATATGGAAAGCCTTAGTGAAGAGATTAACTTTGCTGCTGCCAAGCTTGCTCGTGAAGCAGCTGATGAATGGACTGCAAAGACCCCAGATAAACCTCGCTTCGTCGCGGGTGTATTAGGTCCAACCAACCGAACTTGTTCTATCTCGCCTGATGTAAACGATCCAGGTTACCGTAATGTTAGCTTTGACGAACTGGTTGAAGCCTATTCTGAATCGACTCGCGCGCTCATTAAGGGCGGTTCAGATTTAATTCTTATTGAAACTATCTTTGATACGTTAAACGCGAAAGCGTGTGCCTTTGCCGTTGAATCTGTTTTTGAAGAGGTGGGTATTGCTCTTCCAGTGATGATTTCCGGTACCATCACTGACGCATCAGGTCGTACCCTTTCAGGACAGACGACAGAAGCATTCTACAACGCCCTTCGTCATGTAAAACCAATCTCATTTGGATTGAACTGTGCATTGGGCCCTGATGAACTGCGTGAGTATGTCGGTGAGATGTCTCGTATCTCAGAGTGCAATGTTTCTGCTCACCCTAATGCGGGTTTGCCTAATGCATTTGGCGAGTATGACCTTTCTCCTGAGGATATGGCTGAACATGTTAAAGAGTGGGCTGAAAGTGGTTTCTTGAACCTAATTGGTGGGTGTTGTGGTACTACTCCAGAGCATATCCGTGAAATGGCTGAGGCCGTTGAAGGTGTAACGCCGCGTCAATTGCCAGACTTACCAGTTTCTTGTCGTCTTTCGGGACTAGAGCCACTGACGATAGCTAAAGAATCTTTGTTCGTGAATGTAGGTGAGCGGACCAATGTCACTGGTTCTGCGCGTTTCAAGCGTTTGATCAAAGAAGAGCTTTACGACGAAGCATTGAGTGTTGCTCGCGAGCAAGTCGAAAATGGCGCTCAGATTATCGATATCAACATGGATGAAGGGATGCTAGACGCCGAGGCGTGTATGGTTAAATTCCTGAATCTATGTGCTTCAGAACCTGAAATCTCGAAAGTACCTGTTATGGTCGATTCTTCTAAGTGGGAAGTTATCGAAGCTGGCCTAAAGTGTATTCAAGGCAAAGGCATCGTTAACTCAATCTCTCTAAAAGAAGGCAAAGAGAAGTTTGTTGAGCAAGCCAAATTAGTTCGTCGTTATGGTGCTGCTGTCATCGTGATGGCGTTTGATGAAGTCGGGCAGGCTGATACTCGAGAGCGTAAAGTCGAAATCTGTACCAATGCCTACAACATTCTTGTTGATGAAGTCGGTTTCCCACCAGAAGATATTATTTTTGACCCGAATATTTTCGCAGTGGCTACTGGTATCGATGAGCATAATAACTATGCGGTTGATTTCATTGAAGCAGTAGGAGACATCAAACGCGATCTCCCGCATGCGATGATCTCTGGCGGTGTGTCGAATGTTTCATTCTCATTCCGTGGTAATAACTACGTCCGTGAGGCTATTCACGCGGTATTCCTATATCACTGTTTTAAAAACGGTATGGATATGGGCATTGTAAACGCTGGTCAGTTGGAAATTTACGATAATGTTCCAGAAGATCTGCGTGATGCTGTTGAAGATGTCGTACTAAACCGTCGTGATGATTCGACTGAAAGATTGCTGGATATGGCGACCGAATACCTAGAGCGTGCTGTTGGTAAGGTTGAAGATAAATCTGCATTAGAGTGGCGAACTTGGCCTGTAGAGAAGCGTTTGGAGCACTCTTTGGTAAAAGGTATCACCGACTTTATTGTTGAAGATACCGAAGAAGCTCGTGTTAATGCCTCTCGTCCTATTGAAGTGATTGAAGGTCCTCTAATGGACGGAATGAACGTTGTTGGTGACCTGTTTGGTGAAGGTAAGATGTTCTTACCACAGGTTGTAAAGTCTGCGCGTGTGATGAAACAGGCGGTTGCCCATTTAGAACCATTCATTAATGCATCCAAAGAAGTGGGCGCAACTAACGGTAAGATTTTGTTAGCGACCGTTAAAGGTGACGTTCACGATATCGGTAAAAATATCGTTGGTGTGGTTTTACAGTGTAATAACTACGAAATTATCGACTTAGGTGTGATGGTTTCTTGCGAGAAGATTCTCAAGGTAGCGAAAGAAGAGAATGTCGACATTATTGGCCTGTCTGGGCTGATTACACCGTCTCTTGATGAAATGGTACATGTTGCTAAAGAAATGGAGAGACAGGGTTTCAAGCTGCCTCTTCTGATTGGCGGTGCAACCACATCTAAAGCTCACACAGCAGTTAAGATTGAGCAGAATTATTCAGAACCTGTTGTATACGTAAATAATGCCTCGCGTGCAGTGGGTGTTTGTACCTCACTACTTTCTGATGAATTGAAACCCGCTTTCGTTGAGAAGCTGGATATCGATTACGATCGCGTTCGAGATCAGCACAATCGTAAGAAGCCTCGTACCAAGCCTGTCACGCTTGAAAGAGCTCGTGCCAATAAAGTTGCTATCGATTGGGATGCGTATACGCCACCGGCACCCGCTAAGCCGGGAGTTCACATCTTCAATGATTTTGATGTGGCAACTTTGCGTCAGTACATCGATTGGACTCCATTCTTTATGACATGGTCATTGGTTGGTAAATACCCTGCAATCCTTGATCATGAAGAAGTGGGTGAAGAGGCAAAACGTTTATTCAAAGATGCTAATGATTTACTGGATCGCGTAGAGAAAGAGAAGCTGCTTGAAGCGCGTGGTATGTGTGCCATGTTCCCAGCGAACAGTGTTGGTGATGATATTGAGGTGTATACCGATGAATCTCGTACCGAAGTTCTAAAAGTTCTACACAATCTTCGTCAACAAACAGAGAAACCAAAAGGCTTTAACTACTGTTTGTCTGATTACATTGCGCCAAAAGAAAGCGGTAAAGCGGATTGGATTGGTGGCTTTGCGGTTACGGGTGGTATTGGTGAGCGAGAGCTGGCTGATGAATACAAAGCGAAAGGCGATGACTACAACGCGATTATGATTCAGGCGGTTGCTGACCGATTGGCTGAGGCGTTCGCGGAATATCTGCATAAAGAAGTGAGAAAGGATATTTGGGGTTACTCGCCAGATGAGAATTTGTCTAACGACGATTTGATTCGAGAGAAATACCAAGGTATTCGTCCAGCTCCAGGTTACCCTGCTTGCCCAGAGCATACAGAGAAAGGTACGTTGTGGGAGCTGATGGACGTTGAAAAGGCAATCGATATGTCATTAACGACAAGCTACGCGATGTGGCCTGGTGCCTCAGTGTCTGGTATGTATTTCTCACACCCTGATGCTAGATACTTTGCTATTGCACAGATTCAACAGGATCAAGTGGATAGCTATGCTGACCGCAAAGGTTGGGACATGTTAGAAGCCGAGAAGTGGTTAGGTCCAAACATTAACTAGTTTGAATCTACGACGAGCTTTGATTCGTATAGTAAAAAAGAGAAAGGGTTGCTTAATAGCAACCCTTTTTGTATCTGAGATTTAGTTATTTATCTGTTGGTGATAAACGCATTTTTACTCAAACAATTCTTGGTGCAGTTTTTGAATCGCCAACTTAGAAACAGATTCATCTAGCAAGAAACACAGGTTGTGTGGGCTTGCTCCGTAACAAATCATGCGCAGGTTGAAATCTTCAAGGGTGCTGAATACTTGCTTAGCGTAGCCTTTGCTTTCACTCATATTATTACCAATCAATGCCACTAAACACAGGTCATGTTCCACATCGACTGAACAAAGCTCTTCTAGCTCAAGACGTGCTGCTTCTGGTAATTCAGGAGCACCACCAGATGTATCAGTTTGATCTAGGGTGAGTGAAACACTGATCTCAGAGGTAGTAATCAGATCGACAGAGATCTTATGTTTAGCAAGGATCTCGAACACTTTCGCAAGAAAGCCGTAAGCATGGAACATATTAGCGCTACGCAGCGTAACCATGGTTTGGTTGCAGCGAAGGGCGAGGGCTCTGAATAGTGGAGAGCTTTCCACCTGTTGGCGAATCCAAGTTCCACCCAACTCTGGTGCTTTAGAAGAGCCGACAAATACCGGGATTTGGTGGCGTAATGCAGGTACTAGAGTCGATGGATGCAAGATCTTCGCACCAAAGTTTGCCATTTCCGATGCTTCACTGAAGCTGATCTCTGGGATAGGAGAAGCTTTAGGTGCAATACGAGGGTCAGTGGTGTAAATACCCGGAACATCCGTCCAGATTTCTAGACCAATCGCCTTTACAGATTCGGCAATCAATGCTGCTGAGTAATCACTGCCACCGCGGCCTAAAGTCGTGGTGTTGCCTTCGCTATCAGCACCGATAAAACCTTGTGTAACGACAACTTGTTGTTGGCAAAGTGGAATAAGTTTCTGTTGCGCTAGAGCGGCAATATCTTCTAGTTGAGGTTCGGCTTTACCAAAATCATCATTAGTGCGCATCACATCTCTGATATCAAAGCGAACAGCAGGAGTGCCTCGTTCACGGATGATCTGAGCCAAGATGTGTGTCGACATCAACTCGCCACATGCGACAAGGTGATCGGTCAGTTTAGTGCTTGTTTGGAATGATGCAGCCTCGGCAGCGCTCGCAATGTCATCAAGAATGCTGTGAACTTCTTTTTCGATGCTGATTGGATCTGCGAGTTGGTCAAGAATTGCGTTATGAATCTCCGCTAATTGCGCCATTAATTCCTGACGACGTGCTTTATCTTGAACACCATTTGCCAGTTCAACCAGCAAGTTAGTGACACCAGAGCATGCACTACTCACAATCAGTTTCGTGTTTGAGTTGTTTTCAATAATGGCAGCACAACGGCTCATTGCTTCAAAGTTGGCAACACTTGTTCCACCAAACTTAGCGACATTAAAAGAACCAGCTACATTAGATGCACTCACGATATATCTCCCACGACTTCCTAAAATAAAATTACGGTTGGGTAATCCAACGTCCGATGTTTTTCGAAGAGAGTTTTAGAGCAAAAAGAGAGGAATTATTAGAATAGTAACCTCAGAAGCTCTTCACCATATAGAAATGGCGACAGTTGAAGGGATTCAGCCCGCTCAACCGATAATAAAGGTCCTGCATCCTTTTATTATCTCGGCACTGCTCCCCATAAATGTTTTGTATTGGAAATGCGGTTCCACAAAACATCTGCCTGGGCAGTGCTCCTCTTCTGCTAGATAGCCGTTTCATTGAACGTTTTTGTGGTAACAATGTCAATCCGTAACTTGAGATAATTGAAAAATAATTTTAACAATTATGTGACAGTGGTTTGACCTCAATACTTATGGCTAATTGCTGAGGTAATCAATTTGCTTTAGGGTGGATTGTTCACAACATTAACGTAAGGGATGTACATGTCTAATTTACCACTCACTACTGCTATCGATAGCTTTTATCCACTACACCGAACGTTAATGGGACCTGGTCCTTCAGATATCTCACCTCAAGTGTTACAGGCTTTGAGCCGTCCAACCATAGGTCACTTAGATCCGCTGTTTATTGCGATGATGGACGAGCTTAAACAGCTTCTTAAATACGCTTTTCAGACTGAAAACGAATTTACGATTGCCGTTTCTGCACCGGGCAGTGCGGGTATGGAGACCTGTTTTGTTAACTTGATTGAGCCTGGTGAAAAGGTGATTGTTTGTCGTAACGGTGTCTTCGGTGAGCGTATGCGAGAAAACGTGGTGCGTTGTGGTGGCGAAGCCATCCTTGTTGATGACGAATGGGGCAAGCCCGTTTCAGTTGAAAAGGTAGAACAAGCATTGGCAGAAAACCCCGATGCCGTTGCTGTTGCATTTGTGCATGCAGAGACATCAACCGGAGCGTTATCTGATGCTCAAGCTATCTCTGCTGTAGCTCGTCAGTTTGATGCGTTAACGATTGTTGATGCAGTGACATCATTAGGTGGTGTGCCATTGCTGGTTGATGAGTGGCAGCTTGATGCGGTTTATTCTGGCAGCCAAAAGTGTCTGTCTTGTGTGCCAGGGCTATCTCCAGTGACTTTCTCTCAGCGTGCGGTTGATAAAATGAAAGCCCGTAAAGCACCAGTGCAAAGCTGGTTTTTGGATCAAAGTTTAGTATTAGGTTACTGGAGTGGAGAAGGTAAGCGTAGCTACCACCATACCGCACCCGTGAACAGCCTTTATGCTCTGCATGAGTCGCTGGTTTTGTTGAAAAATGAAGGCTTAGATAATGCGTGGTCTCGTCATCATGCGATGCACCAAGAGCTTAAAGAAGGCGTAGAAGCTCTAGGGTTAAAGTTTGTGGTTGATGAAGAGAGCCGCCTGCCGCAGCTTAATGCACTTTATTTCCCAGAAGGAATTGATGAGGCTAAGATCAGAACGCAGCTTTTAGAAGAATATAATCTTGAAATCGGTGCTGGGCTTGGCTCTTTGGCTGGTAAGGCATGGCGTATCGGCCTAATGGGTTACGGTGCTCGTAAAGAGAATGTCGCGTTGTGCCTAAAAGCGCTAAAAGATGTTTTGAAGTAGCTGCATGAACTGAAATTAAAAAGAAAAGCGCACGAGAGATCGTGCGCTTTTTTGTATCTACCCCAAGCTCCTACTGCCTACTAAGTGAAGCTTGCGTTGCGAATTCTTAACATTATTCTGCAGACGAAACGTTATCTTCTGCTTGTGACACTTTCTTATACTGAACCTTTGAAAAGTCTCTGTTAGGGAATAAAAAGTTCGCTTCGCTACGAATTTGCTCTGCTTTACTTTCTTCTCCTAGGCCTTGATACGCCAGAATCAGATTGCTGTAGAAAGCCGGTCTTGGTTTGCTCTTAATGATCTCCAGTGACCAATCGATGTAAGGCTGTATAAGGCTCGGGTCGGCTTTGTAGAGGCCGATATTAAGGTAAGTGCTGTATATATCCCAATCGTAGCGATCTTTCCACACCACTGGGTTCGTTACCTGCTTAAGAATGTCCGGATTTTTCGGCTTAGACAGTTCAAACTTAGTCAGTACATAGTTGGTGTGCAGGGCGCTCAACATATAAAAACTGACCAAAATAGGGAGCACTAAGCTCAACACTCTAAATAGGGTCTTGCTGATGATACTGAACGACTGTTGATAATGTCGGGAAGAGCGCTGATCTACCCAGTAAATCAATATAATGAATGTTATCCAGTGAATCGCCGAGTGGTAAAAAGGATACTCAAGTTGAGAGTGCAAAAGGATTGGGATAAATAACGCGAGCAGGGCTAGACGTGTTCCCTTTGCTGAACTTGTTATGCGTGACATCACCAATATTGCAGCAATCAAGATTCCGATGATTGGTACAATCCCCCCTTCAACTCCCCAAAACAGGAACTCATTGTGCGGGTGATCCATTGAAGGAAGACCTGGATGATAGTTCGAGTTGAGTTGATGTTGGCGAGCTGTATATAGCGTGTATTCAGACTCAAATTTCCCGTAACCATAACCTGTAAATGGCTTTTCGATCATCATATCTAAAGCTTGCGGGAACGTATAAGCGCGCGGGCTTTCTAGGTTTGCTCTCTTGCTAGCGATACTATCTGTCGCACTTAGGCTGATCACCGTAAAAGCGACGACGACACCGACGAGCACTGATGCGCACCATCCGTAGAAGCGTTTCTTGGTCGAGAACTTGTATAGATAGGGCAGAATGCAGATAAACCCAATGACAGCGGCCAACCATCCGGTACGTGATGCGATGATGATCAGCAAGGGCACGGTTAAGGTTGGAGTTAAATACAGTAGGAATGATTCGCTGATCTTATGGTTATATTTAGCCGGCTGCCTTGCTAAAAGGTAAGCGGACAGCACAAAACCAGTAGCAAGAAAGCTTGCCATTACATTCGGTTGTTGAAATATCCCATATGGTCGGTTTGCAGCAGTGTTGTAGCCAAATAGGTTGCCAGGTTCTAATAAGAAATATTGCACATAGCCAAATAGTGCTTGTATAACAACAGCAAGTACAATGAACCACAACATACGTTGCTTGTGTTTATTGCTGAACTTAAATTGCTGCAGCACCACAAATAAGGCAAAGCCCGCCCACAATCCAAGCAAGCGTCCTGACGCTCCTTGAGGTGCAGCATTGCTGTATAAAATGGGTAGCGTGAGTATGATGCAGCTAATCAACAAGCCAATTGTTAATTTGGAATACTTGAGTACTCGATTGGTCGCGAGTTGGTAAAAGCCAATCGCTAGCGTGAAGCTTAGCGCTAGCCAAGTGGTAGGGTTAAAGGATAGAGCAAGGCCCGAACCACCAGGATTCGGCATAAAAAAATGCATAGCTAACAAGAATACAACAGCTAAAGAAGCCAGAAATGCTTTGTTGAGTGGTAGCTGAGTGACCTGATTTTCTAGCTGAGTACCGCTAGTGTGTATTGTTGCCATAAATCCCTAACCTTATAAAAACAGAGCTTGTTCCTTCTGAAACAAGCTCTGTTACTTTAACATTTTTCTGTCTGCCCGCAGGGCGCTATTTTACACCTACTTCAAATTTAACATAGGCTTAAGGAAGCGAGCAGTGTGTGAACCTTCGACTAACGCCACATCTTCAGGTGTACCCTCTGCAACAATCTCACCACCACCTTGCCCACCTTCTGGGCCAAGATCTAGGATCCAGTCTGCTGTTTTAACGACATCTAGGTTGTGTTCAATCACGACAACTGTATTACCGTGATCACGCAGTCTATGTAATACCGTCAGTAGCTGCTGGATATCGTGGAAATGAAGGCCTGTTGTTGGCTCATCGAGAATGTATAAGGTTTTTCCCGTGTCTCGTTTAGACAGTTCACGCGCTAATTTAACACGCTGAGCTTCACCACCAGATAAGGTTGTAGCTGCTTGCCCTAAGCGAATGTAAGAGAGGCCAACGTCCATTAAAGTTTGCAGTTTACGAGCGATAACAGGTACCGGGTTGAAGTATTCACGAGCATCTTCCACAGTCATCTCTAGAACTTCGTCAATGGTTTTACCTTTGTAGCGGACCTCTAGAGTCTCACGGTTATAGCGCTTACCTTTACACACATCACAAGGCACATACACATCGGGTAAGAAGTGCATCTCTACCTTGATTACGCCGTCTCCCTGACAAGCCTCACAACGACCACCACGAACGTTAAAGCTGAATCGACCTGGCTTGTAACCACGAGAACGTGATTCCTGAGTACCCGCGAATAGTTCACGAATAGGGGTGAAAATCCCTGTGTAGGTCGCAGGGTTTGATCTTGGTGTACGACCGATAGGGCTTTGATCTATGTCGATTACCTTATCAAAATGTTCTAACCCTTTAATCTTTTTGTGCTTTGCTGGAACTGCAGTCGTGGCACCGTTTAATTGAGTGTGGGCGACTTTAAAGAAGGTATCGTTGATAAGCGTTGATTTACCCGAACCTGATACGCCCGTAATACAACTGAACAAGCCAACAGGAATTGTCGCGGTCACATTCTTTAGGTTGTTCCCCGTTGCGCCAACGATCTCGACGACCTTTTTCTTGTCGATAGGCGTTCTCTTTTCAGGCACTGCAATTTCTTTATCACCGCTCAGGTATTGGCCTGTCAAAGAGTTCGGGTTTTCGATGATGTCTTGCATGGTACCTTCTGCCACCACGTGACCACCGTGCACCCCTGCTCCTGGACCGATATCGATAACATGGTCAGCACAACGAATTGCATCTTCGTCATGTTCCACAACAAGTACCGTATTACCTAAGTCTCTCAGGTGAATTAAGGTTTGCAATAGACGTTCATTATCGCGCTGGTGGAGACCAATTGATGGCTCATCAAGTACATACATAACGCCAACTAAACCGGCACCGATTTGGCTCGCCAAACGAATACGTTGCGCCTCACCACCAGACAGCGTTTCAGCACTGCGTGATAGGTTAAGGTAGTTCAAACCAACGTTGACTAAGAAATGCAGACGATCATTGATCTCTTTCATCACTTTATCTGCGATCTGCCCACGTTGACCGTCTAGCTTCAATTCTTGGAAAAATTGTAGTGCGTCAGCAATGCTAAGTTCAACGATTTCCGGAAGTGTTGTATCACCAATGAAAACATTACGAGCTTCTAATCTCAGGCGAGTGCCATCACAGCTAGAGCACGATTTGGTTGAGATGTATTTAGCAAGATCTTCACGCACTGCGCTCGATTCAGTATCACGGTAACGGCGCTCCAAGGTATTTAAAATGCCCTCAAATGGATGACGCTTAACCCGAATATCACCTCGGTCATTGATGTACTTGAATTCCACTTCAGTACGACCTGATCCTTTTAGAATGATCTCTTGAGTCTTTTTCGGTAGAGAATTAAATGGCGCATACAGATCAAAACCATAATGTTCTGACAGCGACGTTAGCATTTGGAAATAGTAGTAGTTCTTTTGATCCCAACCTTTTATCGCACCTTCAGCAATGCTTAGGTTCTCATCTAAAATCACTCGGCTTGGATCAAAATACTGTTGAACACCAAGACCATCACACGTACCACATGCTCCTGCCGGGTTATTAAATGAGAACAGGCGAGGCTCAAGCTCTTGCATGCTGTAACCACATTTAGGACAAGCGAAGTTAGCAGAGAATACGATCTCTTCTTGATCCGTTTCGTCCATCCAGCCGACGACAGCGATACCGCCAGAGAGCTCTAATGTGGTCTCGAATGACTCGGCTAAACGCTGTTGAAGATCAGGACGAACCTTGAATCTGTCTACCACAACTTCAATGGTGTGCTTCTTATGAAGTTCAAGTGCTGGTGGATCGGATAGATCACAGGTTTCACCATCAATTCGGGCTCGGATAAAGCCTTGCGCAGCTAAGTTTTCCAGTGTTTTAACATGCTCACCTTTGCGCTCTTTGACAATCGGTGCCATCAACATCATCTTTGAGCCTTCAGGCAGTTCTAAGACCTTATCGACCATTTGACTGATGGTTTGTGCTGCTAGAGGGATGTTGTGGTCTGGACAGCGAGGTTCGCCTACTCGCGCATACAATAATCTGAGGTAATCATAGACTTCGGTAATGGTACCGACGGTTGAGCGAGGGTTATGTGAAGTCGATTTTTGTTCTATTGAGATAGCTGGAGACAGACCTTCAATATGGTCGACATCAGGCTTTTCCATAAGAGATAGAAATTGACGAGCGTAAGCAGACAGAGATTCAACATAACGACGCTGACCTTCTGCGTAGAGTGTGTCAAACGCAAGTGACGACTTTCCTGAACCCGATAATCCGGTGATGACAGTCAGTTTGTCACGTGGAATGGTTAGGTTGACGTCTTTGAGGTTATGCGTACGAGCGCCTCTAATTTCTATTTTATCCATCTCAATAGACCATGTAATTTTAAGTGGCTAAAGTATTACATAGAGTGAGATTTGTGCAAAGTTTTACTGGATAAAAAAACAGTAAACAAAAAGGGCGACTCAAAGAGTCGCCCTTTCTAAAATCAGTAACGTTAGTGATTAACCAGTCGTTATGCTTCTTTCTTGGTCGAGTGTTTACCTAGCTCGATTTGCTGCTGGTCTTTCTTGTATAGGTTTTCGAAGCAGTAGTTTGTTGCTTCGATATAGCCTTCAACACTACCACAGTCAAAACGTTGGCCTTTAAATTTGTAAGCCAATACACAGCCTGCTTTTGCCTGTTTTAGCAATGCATCAGTGATCTGGATTTCGCCGCCTTTACCTGGTTCTGTCTGCTCGATTAATTCAAAGATATCTGGAGTCAGAATATAACGACCAATGATCGCTAGGTTGCTTGGTGCTGTACCTTGCTCTGGCTTCTCTACCATGTCATCAACTCGGAAAAGGTCATCTTTGATCATTTCGCCAGAGATAACACCGTACTTGTGAGTCTCTTCTTCTGGAACTTCTTGTACAGCAACAATAGAACAGCGGAACTGTTTGTATAGCGCAACCATCTGAGCTAGCACGCCTTGTTGCTCGTTCACACAAAGGTCATCAGCAAGTACTACTGCGAACGGTTCATCGCCTACAAGTTCGCGACCCGTTAAAATAGCATGGCCAAGGCCTTTCATCTCACGTTGACGAATGTAGGTGAAGTTTGCCGCTTCAATCGTTTCACGGATATTAACCAATAGGTCTTCTTTATTGGTGCCGCTAATCTGGTGCTCAAGCTCGTAGTTTTTATCAAAGTGATCCATGAGCGAGTGCTTACCACGTCCAGTAACGATGCACATTCCATCCATACCAGCTTCGATAGCTTCCTCTACACCGTATTCAATCAGAGGTTTGTTTACTACAGGCATCATTTCTTTAGGCATTGACTTGGTTGCAGGTAAAAAACGTGTACCGTAGCCAGCTGCCGGGAAAAGGCACTTTTTGATCATGATAAGACCCTTTATCTATAATAATTATTGATTCAACCTGAGTGGTTGATATTTCTGAGGGCAACTCTAGCATAAGTTATGTCGAAAATTCAGCAACAATAGCCATGGTTTACTAGAGCTTCCCTCAAAATTATCGTCAGACTAAGAGGTGGGTCGATTATGCAAGCAGGTTCTGGTTTGCCCATGCTATCGCTTGAACTCTATTTTTTACCGCAAGCTTACGGAATATTTGATAGAGGTGAGATTTAACCGTGAACTCACTAATAAACAAGTCATCGGCGATTTGTGTGTTTGAAGACCCGGATTGAAGACAGCGAATCACCTGGATCTCACGAATGGTTAAATCAACATTGGTTGGTGTGGTGTTGGTATTGACCATATTGCGATAATAAAACAACAGTTGATTGGTTACCTTCCTTGGCAGCCAGTTATCGCCATCAATGACTTCTTGAAGACCACGAGCAATCTTGTCCTTTTGTTCAGTGTTGTAAAAGAGTCCTTTTAGTACCCCATAGGTAAGAAGCTCTGAGGTTGGAAGTTGCTGGGGGACATTGAATAAAATGATTTCGTGATTTTTCCACATAACAGTCAGGTTAGGACAAATAATCAGTAGTTGTGGTACCTCTCTGTAATCGACGAGCAAGATCCGGTTACTCCGCTTTCTATCAACTAGTATTAATTCGTCGGGTGTCATTTTGTAGAGAACAATAGATAAATGCTTTTCTATCTCTTTTACATGTAGATAGGTATCGTTTGGGTCGATGCACAGAAAGTGTAAAGTGCGAGCGTATCTTGATTTTCTCATTGAAACGTCCTGTTTGAGTGGGATTAGATTCCACGTTGTCATGCAGGCTTTAGCTTCTCTAGCGCCTTGATAGTGACTTGCGTTGAATATCAATTATCAAAGTAAATGAGTGGTTTGTAAGTGGAGAAAAAAGCAACATCGCTCTGAATATCATGATTTGTTACGTTTTTATTCTTTGTAGTGAGGAGAGAATAGGAATGCGATTTATCACTGCAGAAAAGCATGCTATTCTTGTGCGCTAAAATTTTCTGAGACTATGAATTTAGACGGAGCAAATCATGGCTAGCCGTGGAGTTAACAAAGTTATATTAGTGGGTAACCTAGGTAATGACCCTGAAATTCGTTACATGCCAAATGGCGGCGCAGTAGCGAACATTACCATTGCAACGTCAGAGTCATGGCGTGATAAAGCAACTGGCGAGCAGCGTGAAAAAACAGAATGGCACCGTGTTGCTCTGTTTGGCAAGCTTGCGGAAGTTGCTGGTGAGTACCTACGTAAAGGTTCTCAAGTTTACATTGAAGGTCAACTTCAAACACGTAAATGGCAAGATCAAAGCGGTCAAGATCGCTACACAACTGAAGTGGTTGTTCAAGGCTTCAATGGTGTAATGCAAATGCTTGGCGGCCGTGCTCAAGGTGGTGCTCCTGCTCAAGGTGGCATGGGTAACAACCAACAGCAAGGTGGTTGGGGTCAGCCACAGCAGCCACAACAACAGCAACAACAATACAGTGCTCCCGCTCAACAGCAGCCAAAAGCACCTCAACAAGCTCCTCAGCAGGCTCAACCTCAATATAATGAGCCGCCAATGGATTTTGATGATGACATCCCATTTTGAGGTTTACCTGAGACCTGATTTTGTTAATTTTGATTATTTAAATCAATAATAACAAGGGTTTGAAATAAAAAGTTTACAGTGAGTGTTGTAACTTCTGTAAACTTTTTTTATGCTCAAATTGTGGTTCGAAGTTACCTTGAGTTTTTGTTAAGTTTTGATGGTTTTTAGGACAGCTATGAAAGTAAAAGCATTTCAAATGTCGAGTGGGGAAAGCTACTCAATTCTTTTAGGTGAGGATGGTATGCCATTGCCTTACCATAACCTCTTTGTCACCCTGCATTACCGAAATCAATCTAAAGCAAGTAACACCTGTTCTCGTGTTTTTGAACACCTTAGTTTTCTTGAGAAAATTTGTCGGTTTGAAAATATTGACTTGATTGAACGATGTAAAACGGGTGATTTCCTGACAAAGAAAGAGTTTGAGAACATTAAGAAACACTCAAAGTTTACCGTAGCATCATTCCGTGAAATGGTAGCGAGACATAAATCCTCTAATGTCGTGAGCGTCAAGAGAAAGAAACTCGAAACGGCAAGAGCTAATGTCGTTATCAATGCAGAGGGGGACATCTCCTCCCACACGACATATAACCGACTAACTGTGTTTGCGCAATTTATTGGTTGGCTCGAAGAAGAATTGTTTCCCTCTAAAGATTCCACGGCTGAGATCGAACTCAAGAAAATTAGGGGCGACAAGTTTGGCACCAGTGATGAAGCTCTTGATTGGGGAGATTGGCGCTCTCTAGAGCCAATAGAAAAAATTCGAGTCCTTGATGTGGTTCACCCAGACTCCTCAGAGAACCCTTGGAAATCGGAATCTGTTCGATATCGAAATCAACTTATCGTAAATATGTTTTTTGCTATTGGCTGTCGCCGTGGTGAACTGCTTAAAATCAGAGTAAAAACGGACAGCAATCAGTCTGATATCAGAAAGCGTGGCAAAGACGGTCGTTACTTCGTTATGATCCGATCACAAACTGACAACAACGACAAACGCAAGCGCAGACCAGAAGGGAAGACCGTGGGGCGACTAGTCCCAATGGATAAACGTTTGGTCGACATGTATGAAAACTACCTTATCCATCACCGCCCTAATGCAACTGGTTCTGAGCATATCGAGTACCTGTTCGTTACTCACAACCATAAGGTGCAAACTAACGCCGCCTTATCAATGGCTCAGGTAAATAAGATGTTTCGTGAGATTTCTGAGGTGGTTGGCTTTAGGGTTCACCCCCATAGGATACGTCATACTTGGAACGATGAATACAGTAGGTTTGCAGATAAACGTATTGCCGAAGGAAAAACAACGGAAGCCAAGTCGGAAGCCGATAGGCGAAAATTGATGGGCTGGAGTGAAGGTTCCAGTAGCGCAAAACGTTATTCAAAACGACATGATGATAAACGTGCAATGGACATGGCGTTAGACCTTCAAGAAGAAGAGTCAGCCACTATAAATTCAATCGTCCAACAACGTGATGAAGATGTTTGGACAGGGGAATAATAAAAATGAATCACCATCATGTGAATTTTGACTTTGCCAACGAAAGCAAAGTAACAACATGTATGTCATACAATGGCTTTGAGTTTAATTACCTTTCTGACCGATGGACTCTCAATCGTAATGTCACTGTATTGGTGGATTGTTTAGATTCGTTTGTACCGCCGATACGAGATAGCATTCGTGAAGCGTTGGTGTTTTATGCCGAGACAACATCCGCTGATCATACTAGCAATATCGCAAAAACTCTGAACTTTTATCAAAAGCTTACTGGTGAAAATGATCTGACCGAGAAAGGCTTTGCATCATTTAAAAACAAAATACCTAAGAAAGACTGGTACAGAGTGTCTGTATTGAGAGGGATGATCCGCCAGATGCGCTATTTGGGGTTGGATAAACATATTGATGATGCAGTGTTTAAGCTGACTGATCAATGGAGTTTAGGTGGCAATGATAAAGGGGTAGCTGTACTTACTCTTGATCCTGAAACAGGGCCATTCAGTGATTTAGAGTTTCAAGCAATAGGCTTAAATGCAGTCCATCGATATGCTGAAGGAGCGATTAGAGTGGATGAGTATGCTTGTCTCTTGATGTTTAAGGCGTCCGGTCGTCGTCCTGTTCAGATTGCATCTATCAAGTGCAAAGACTTTTCTTATTCGCCTAAATATACAGGATCTCCCACGTATGTGGTGCAGATTCCTAGGGCAAAAGTACGTGGAGGAAAGTTCCGTAGTATCTTAAAGCCTTATGCTTTAGTGAATTCGGTTGCACAGGTTGTCGAGCTGCATATCAAAGAACAAACAGCGAAAGTGGAAGCTGCATTGGGACGGAGAATGACGCCTGAAGAACTGGGGGAGCTGCCTTTGTTTATTGATGTAGACACCATTGAAGAAATCCAATCAGTCTCCCAAGAAGCCTTAATGGATTACCTAAAATCCGAGCTACCTCATATCAAAAGAAGTAATTTGACCAACAGGCTAAACAGTGCGGTCAAAAAGCTGAAAATTATCAGTGAACGCACTGGTGAGCCATTAAAATCAAATGCATATCGCTTTCGCTATACCTTGGGTACTCGGGCTGCAAGAGAGGGGGCAGGCCTGCTTACCCTTGCTAATTTGCTTGATCATTCTGATACGCAATATGTAGACGTATACGTTGCTAACACCCCTGAGCATGCAGTGCATATTTCAACAATCATGAACCAACCTCTGGCTCGGTATGCCTCTGCTTTCGCAGGCAAATTGGTTGAAGACGAGGCTGAAGCCAACACAGAAAATGCAGGTGCGGCACGCATTCCTTGTCGTGAAAAAGACTGTGAGGTCGGTTCTTGCGGCTCAAGCAGCTTTTGCCAAGATTATGCCCCTATTGCTTGCTATTTATGCCCTAAATTCCGTCCATGGGCACATGCTCCCCATCACCTGATCCTCGAATGGTTGGTTGAAGAGCGAGAGCGATTAAAAGTAGATGCTAATGGCGACATGCAAATCGTTTCAATCAATGACAATGCCATTCTAGCGGTATGCCAAGTAATCCAGCTATGTAGGGAGCATAATGATGGCTGATGTATTGATTTTTAAGCCTAAGCACGAGCTTGAGCATACGAAAAACCAAGCCGATTTCATCGAATTAGGACGTCAGATAGCACAATTAAACGATGAGTATGTTTACGATGAAAACTACTGGGTCAAAGTAGGTAACTTCACCATTTTTGGTGCCAATAGCCGGCAAAAAAATCCAGATGAGTTACTGGATGAGTCTTTAATTCCCTTTGCAAAAGCTTACGTAACCTATGGCGGTGGAACCAAAGCGGGCATCAACGTTAAATTCCAAGCCTTACGCGCAATCAATGCTGCTTGGCAGCGGTTACACAAGGGCGAAAATTTTGAAACCACCAAGCTTACGGGGAAGGCCTTCGATGCAGCTCAACGCGCAGCTAAGGAATCGTTAAGTGCAGGAGCTGCTTATCAGGCTGGGCGTGGTTTAAATAATCTTCTCAACTTCTTGATTGAGTACAAATTACTGAAATCATTTAAGTGGAAAAGTGGACTCAAAAAGCCTGCTGAAAATGCAACAGGGGATGATGCTGACAAGAGAAGGCAAGACAAAATGCCTGACGAAAATGCGTTGATGGCTCTTGCCTCCGTCAATGCTCAAAAAACAGAAGACTTAAGTCCTCGGGATATTTTCACGGCATCTACGATGACCTTGTTGCTGGCTGCCCCAAACCGTGGCTCAGAACCACTGTACTTGCATTACGACCCTATTCATAACGATAAGCTGAAAGTTTGGGAAGTGCTAAAAATTGATGGTTTTACTAAGGAGGATGTCAAGGAAATCCTTAAATACCAAAAAGAGAACGATATTGTATTTGAGGCTGACAATGATGCCGTATTTGACAGGTCTGGGAATGAAAACGAAAACTCTCAGGATACTGACGATGAAGAGCTAGACCTTACCGCAACCATCCAAATTAAAGGTATAAAATGGTATTCGGGTAAGGACTTTGGGTACGCACATAAGTGGATTCCTACGTGTATGTACGGTGTTGTAGAAGCTGCTGTAGCGCGTTTGAGAGCAAAATCAGAGCCTGCACGAAAGTTTGCTAAGGTGCTAGAAGAAAGTTCGTGCTTTCCACGGCACGAGTTTTGTCCTGACGTTCCTGAAGACAAACCCCTAACGATGGATGAAGCCGCAATGGCACTTGGGTTGGACTTGTCAGCGTATGGTGACGTTTCTGATACAAAAAATCGCAAACAATGGCAAACATCTAGAAATGGCTTTCTAAAGCGTAAGGGGATCTTACGTGAAGATTATCAAGTTACGCTCCGAGATTTAAATGTAATCCTTCGAAAAGGTCTTCCAAAAGATTTTCCCTACGTACCGTTTAAGAACGGCAATGGACATGTAAAAGTTAAGTGGTCTGAGGCTTTGTATGCTGGGTTTGCTAATTGCTTGGACACTGCAAAATCAACTATTTCTACCGAGTTGTTCATTCCGACCATTAATACGTTGAATGAAGACCTTGCTCCAACGAAAAAAAAGAACAGAACTACAGGAGAGTTATCGACAGGTATGCGTTCGGTTTTTCAGCGTTGGGGGCATGGTGATCTGGTCATAACTTCGCATCAGATTCGTCATATGTTAGACACCATGGCGGCAGTCAATGGTATGGATGGAGAGCAACGGGCTAATTGGGCGATGCGAAGTGATCCTAGGCACAATCGTTATTACGACCACACAACTCCTGAGGAGTATGGTGCAGACTTTATTGAAGACCGAGAGGCAGACCTTGCCTCAAAGGGTTTGATGGGTAGTCCAACAACGGGCAACACCCAAATTCAGTTTCAGATTGCGACCCCCAGAACAATACAAGAATTGAACACCAAGGCTTCTTTAACCGCACATACAAACGAATTTGGCATGTGTGTGATGTCCTATATGGGAGAGGCTTGCACTAAATATCGCGACTGTATTAACTGCGACCAGCAAGTTTGTGAAAAAGGCGATGACGGTAAATGTGAGCGCATTCGTAAGCGTTTGAAAGAGGAGAAAAGACTTCTCAAAATGGACAAAAAAGCGGTTGATGATGGTGTTCAAGGGGCTAGGCAGTTCTATGAGCGCAGGAAACTAACCACAGAGCGCTGTGAGCAACTGCTTGCCATGATGGAAGACCAAAATATCGAGGATGGTTCTCTAATCAAGCTGCTTAACGTAGAGGATGTTACCCAGTTGGATCGTGCGATGGATGCGCATGGTAAAAAGCGTTTGCCTAAGATTGAAAACTTTCAGCGCATCAAAGATAACCAGAAGGTTAGCGTCACGGTTGATGAAATGATTGGTATTGAGAACAATTCAGAATCATTTGATGACGAACTATTTGATGTTTTAGATGAAATGGATGCAATAGATTTTTTTGAGGATTGATTATTATGGCTAAACACTTAACAGACACGGATATTAGCAATGTTTGTGAGCTTCTGGATGATTGGCCTACGGACTCTAAGCTCACATGGGATAGGCTGGTAGAGGCTGTCGCACAAGATTACAAGCTTTCTACCACGAGGCAAACACTGCAAAAGCAGGTACGTATCAAGCGCGCATTTACCGAGGTTAAGGCGCTTGTCTCGGGTAACTCTCCTAAGGCTGTTGCTGCGCGCAAGAGGCCGCTGCCATCCAGTTTGAAGGCAGCGGCTGATCAACTAGAAAAGCGGGAGCGAACCATTGCGCGACTTGAAGCTGAGAACAGCCGACTACTTGAGCAATTCCATACTTGGTTGTACAACGCTACCCAGTACGGAATTACGATTGAGCAACTAAATGAACCATTGGAAACTAAACAAGAAAAGTGAGTGTTGAATGAACAAAGCAGCTACGGAAGTTCAAGGCTCATAAGCTGATGAAAGTTTAGCTGAATTAATGTTATTTAAATAAACACAGTCTGCCACGGGTGCGGCAGCAATGAGCCGTGGTGCAAAATTAAACAGAATAGAAGTTTATAAGCGTGTAAGTGAATTACTCTGAATGCAACCTGTCAGTTTCGTTACCTCAATTTGACTAGATCTGACAGGTTATTTTAAATCGGTTCTGCTCCAATTCGAGTTAGAAAGGGACTCAGTGGGTGAGTTGTTTGACGATTTTTTTCCATAGATTAACTAATACGTATGGCAATGGAATAACCTCATTCTTATAAACGTGCATGTTGAAATTTTGTGGGGGTATCAGACGTAATCTACTAGTTTTAATCTCATTTCATATAGCCCCTAGCCCTAAAGGCAAGAACCTCGTTATAATTCTTTCTCTTATGAATGAGGATGCATGGATGAAGAAGAGAGCTTTAGTAGCAGCAATCATGATTGGTATACCTAGCTTGTCGTACGCTAATGATTGTAGTGATGCCAACATGAAAGCCCAACGATTAAAAAGGGATTCTATAGTTCTATTTACTGAGGTAATGGATAAAGACTTCGAAAATAACACAGCGCTTTTAATCAAACAGTATGAGCAATTAACTCATGGATTAAAAGGAGTGAGAGAGCTGGCTGA
The DNA here is from genome assembly GCF_041439475.1 of Vibrio sp. 1S139. Lineage (NCBI taxonomy): Bacteria > Pseudomonadati > Pseudomonadota > Gammaproteobacteria > Vibrionales > Vibrionaceae > Vibrio > Vibrio sp. 1S139. The sequence goes on along the minus strand of NZ_JBGOOD010000067.1, from coordinate 1,983 downwards.
CATATCAGAAAAAACACTAAAGCATTGTGCAGGGAATGGCTTCACAAATGAAATATACAGTTTAAAAAATAAAGAAAAGGTAATGTTCAGCGTCGCCTTTACACGTGATTTCAAAGCTTTTTATGATAAATACCTTGTCCCTAACAATACATGGACAGAGGCTACAATGGCTTTCGAATCAGATATAATTAGCAAGCGTAATCAAATCAAAATCAACATTCAAAATGCGGCAGAACAAAGCTTGAAGAAAGAAAGTGAAAGGAAGTCTGCTGCCGAAGCTGAAGAAAAAGAACTCGCTGAGTTAAAAAAACACTTGATAAGGTCAAACGCACCAAACCAGAAAATGACACGGAAAACAAGAGTGAGAGACATACTAAGCGATATTCAGCTGAGTCACATACTCCTGTAAAAAGTGGGTTTGACACCTTTGTACTAGAAAGTAAATTGGCAACAAAAGCTCTTGAATGCAGAACCCCTAAGATAACACCTGCATCTGGTAATTGGGGGGCCCTATATGGATGTATACAAGGAAGAGCAGAAACAGTTAAGTGGTTTATTAACGAAAAAGCCAGTACAGGCAAAGTAGCTAATATTAAACTTATGTGGAACGATTGGTCTAAGGATGTCGGGTATGGCATTCACGCTGACAAGCGAGAAGCTCAAAGAGCGCTCGATGCGCTAATAAATATATATGCTCCAACAGAATCTCAACCTCTCAATGACGCATTCTGGGGAAACACAAACAGAACCATAGAATCCAATAGTTTTACTTTTGACTATAGCTACACAAAAGGTCCTGCAATTGACGAACGTCTGATTATTGTTAGGGCTAGATAAGCGGTAGCACATCAATATCCTTATATGTACTAGGCAGAAACTGTTCTGACACGTTTCTGCCCCAATATCGTTTAGCGCAAATGCTCCATTGTTATTATTTAGTGGGATTTTGCCTTATTAAACCTAATCCGCAAGGCTATGTGGTGGGGTGGCGGTTTTAGTTACCAAGCTATGCCTTTCTACGCAATTTTCTGCAACGTCTTCGGTTGTGTTGGACGGGGCTGGTGTATTCCATTAACTCTGTTTAATGGATTTGCCCACGATGTCAAAACCGTATTGAATTTTTATTTAAAACAAGACATTACCAACAGAAAGTCTCTCAGTGTTCTGCTAGTTTCAATCCATTAAATAAAACCTAATTTAGTGAGTAGCCTTTCGGCGTTAAGGAAGTGCTGGAATCATGAAAGGTTTACGAAACACATACTTGACTGAGATAAAGCAGGCCCTAATAACAATCTTGAGGCAATAGCGTTAGCGTTGAAGAATGATGAGAATAAAAAGTATAAAAATTGAAAACTTTCGGTTACTTCAAAACAGTATGTTAGATATGACGGATGGCCTGACGTTGATAGTGGGAAAAAACAATACAGGTAAAACATCTTTTGTAGTTTTACTCGAAAAATTTCTATCCAAGCCAAATCCGTCATTTAGTTTCAGTGATTTGCCTGTCTCTGTAAGAAGTAAGCTCTACGATATATCTGAGGAAACAGATATAGATGAGTTGAGCATAAGGCTATGTATATCTGTAGAGTATGCAGATGAAGACAATCTAAAGAATATTTCCGACTTTATGCTGGATTTAGATCCAGATAAATCAACCATTAACATCATGTTTGAAGCTCGCATAGACCGAGATACTTTACTTAATCGAATACCAACAAAAAAAGATGGTGCTGATGAGGAAAAATATCTTACCGAAAAAAGGAGCTTCATAGAGAGAAATGTCAGTAAGTTTATAAAAACCTCAATATATGCCTACGATGATTCGGGATATGAGGGAGACAGACCCTATTACCTTCAGAACCGAGAGGAGTTAGAAGAAAAAGAGTTTAAAGATGTTTGTAACCTTATCAATTTTCAAGTAATACACGCTCATAGACAGGATCTTAAGAGCTAACTTGTTTATTTAGATAGAAAAAAGGCTTC
>NZ_JBGOOD010000066.1:0-25410 GCF_041439475.1 Vibrio sp. 1S139 | reverse complement strand
TTCCAGCTAAATATCCGTTTAGATTCAAACAGTAATGCTTATCCGAACGGCATTGTCACACTGTGAGGCCTTTGAATAGGCAAGGTATTAATAGTTCAGGCGAGTGTTACTAGAAATGCCGAGACCTATTAGAAGTTAGCGTGAGGGCCGAATACTTCGTAGTGAACGCGTGAACGGTCAACTTTCATTGCATCTAGCTGCTCTACGATGTTCTTCATGAAACCAACAGGACCACAGATGTAGAAATCGCTCTCTTCAAAGCCTTTAGTATCAGAGATAGACGCTAGATCCATTTGACCTTGATGCGTGTTTTCACATGCAGATTCATCTTTGTTCATGTACCACGTTTTCGCTTCCCAACCTTTGTCGGCAACAATATCTTTAACACGAGTCGTGAAAGAGTGTTGGCCTACGTTCTCACAAGCGTGAAGGTAAAGTACTGGCTCGTTTTTATCTTCCGTGTTTAGGAACTCAAGCATAGACTGCATTGGCGTTACACCAACACCTGCAGAGATAAGTGTTACTGGCTTGCTGCGCTCTTGATACATGAAGTCACCCGCTGGTGCGTATAGGCTAACCTCATCACCAACAGCAACCGTATCGTGTAGGTGGTTAGATACAACGCCTTGTGTCTCTTGGCCTTGTCCTTCACGTTTAACAGAAATACGGTATTGCTTGCCGTTTGGCTTATCAGACAGTGAGTATTGACGAATCTCGCTGTATTGAGAGCCTTCTGGTTTCACTTCGATACCGATGTATTGACCTGGTGTGTAATCCAGAACTTCACCGCCGTCTTTTGGCTGAAGGATAAAACTTGTTACTAGCGCTGACTCTTCGATTTTGTCTGCAATCACAAACGCACGCGCTGCTTCCCAACCACCAACAGCTTGCTTACGCTGTAGGTAAAGTTCAGCTTCACGATCGATGAATACTTGCGCCAAGAATAGGTAAGCGGCTGTCCATGCTTCTTCCACTTCTGGAGTAAAGGCGTCAGCAGCTAGTTCACGTAATGTCTCAATCAGGTGCAAACCAACAATTTGGTAGTGCTCTGGTTGAATGTTAAAGCTTGTGTGTTTCTGAGCAATACGTTCAACGGCAGTTGTTAACGCTGCTAGATTTTCAATGTTCTTTGCATATGCCGCGATAGCTTCAAACAGTGCTACGCCTTGGCGACCTGTTCTTTGGTGAGTCATATTGAAGATATCTTTCAACTCAGGGTTATGCGTGAACATACGTTGATAAAAATGCTGAGTTAAAGCTGGGCCTGCGCTCTCAAGTAGAGGAATAGTAGATTTGATGATTTCGATATGTGCATTGTTAAGCATGAATTTACTCCGAACACTGAGCCTTATGACCTATATGTCATTTTGACTACTAAAAATTAAGAATGACTTATCGATTTTCTGAAACCTTAGTTATTTTTAGAAACTGAGTTATTTTGACTCGTTTTCATTTCAAAAAATCGCGAAACCTGATTAATGCAACCTGATTGATTGAGATCAAGAATAGTCTGTTTAATCAGCGCTATAATTGGGCTTTTCTGTATCTTCTGCACAATCAGTGCCAACTTTATCAATCCCCGTCATTACTGGTTTTCTTCTCAAAACTCATCTTATAAAAATGTCAAAAAGACCTTTTTTTTAAGTCAATAAGACTCTATTATGTAGATAAACACACACAGTTAGAGTTTTTTATGCAAGATATCTCCGCATCTACCCTCATGGAAATGACCATTGGCCTCGCAAGTGGTGTCAACGATCAAGATCGTTTCAATCGCCTGATCGATGCCATTCGCAAAACCATAACGTGTGATTGTGTCGCGCTTTTAAGCCTTCAAGGCGACACGCTAGTACCTATCGCAATGCAAGGGCTCAGCCGAGATACGTTCGGTCGTCGCTTTATCATTTCAGAACACCCACGGTTTGAAGAGATCTGCGCGTCTCGCTCTCCTGTTCGTTTCGATGCTGATAGCTCCCTACCCGATCCTTTCGATGGTTTGCTTATTGACCATGATGGCGATTTACCAATGCATGCTTGTATGGGCTTGCCTTTGCTATTTGGCGACAAGTTATTGGGCATTCTGACTCTAGATAGCTTGAAACCTGATGTCTTCGCGAATATTCCGGCGCGTAACCTTGAAGTGCTGGCGGCTATTGCAGCCTCAACGATGCAGATGGCACTGACCTTCTCGCAACTTGAACATCAAGCAAAACAGTCAAAGCAATTACTCGAAGAGTTGAACGTCGAAGCGTGGGAACGTGACGGCGGCGAGTTGATTGGTAACAGTGACACCATGGTCGCACTTAAGAACGACATCGCTGTTGTCGCGCCGTCTGAATTCAACATCCTGATTCATGGTGACACCGGGGTTGGTAAAGAGCTCGTGGCTCGCACCCTGCACCACCAATCTCAACGTAAACGTAACCCACTCGTCTACGTAAACTGTGCTGCGATTCCTGAAAACTTAGTAGAGAGTGAACTGTTTGGTCACGTTCGTGGCGCGTTCACTGGCGCAGACAAAAACCGCTTAGGTAAATTTGCTTTAGCCGATGGTGGCACACTGTTCCTTGATGAGATTGGTGAATTGCCTTTGGCCGCTCAAAGTAAGCTCCTACGTGCGCTGCAAAACAACGAAATCCAACCGGTTGGCCAAGACAACATTCAAACCATTGATGTGCGAGTATTGGCAGCGACAAACCGAGATCTAAAACAAGAAGTTGAAGACGGTCGATTCAGAGCCGATTTGTACCACCGATTGAGTGTGTACCCTATCGCGGTGCCTGCACTGAAAGATCGTGGTGACGACATCAGCCTATTAGCGGGTTTCTTCTTAGAACAAGCGCGTCGTAAGCTTGGTATCAACCAAGTTAAGTTCCGCTCCGACGTTCTTTCTTTCCTAAACCGTTATGGTTGGCCGGGTAACGTGCGTGAACTTGAGCATGTGATCAGTCGTTCCGCATTGAAAGCGTTAGCGCGCAGCACCAATAAAAACCTGGTGACAATCACCAAGGAAGATTGTGGTCCTCTAGACCAAGATCAGCCAATTGCGACGACTCAGGTGAAAAACACACCATTATCGACACCAACGATCGACCTTTCTGCAGGGCTACGTGGTGCAACGGACGATTTTCAACGCAGTATCATTACTGAGGTGTTGGAAGATGCCAACTTTAACTGGGCACAAGCAGGGCGAGTTCTGAAAACAGACCGAGCAAATCTGACTCGACTGTCTAAGCGTTTAGGGCTAAATGTGGCTAAGTCTCATACGATCGAACGGACAAAATAGATATTAGCGGTTTGTTGCGAGCATCTGACAAAACTTGTGTATATAATGCTGCAAATTGTAACGCTAATTTTAAATATGTAGAGAGAGTTATGAAGTTTATCCGTTGGTTCTTAGGTCGTGTCATCTTGTTATTGAATTTTGTTTTCAGCCCACGTGGTGTGAAGCGTTCTCAAGAAGAACAAAGCAAAGTGAATGAGCAAGCAAAAACGCACACGTTATACCAATTCGAAGCGTGCCCATTTTGTGTGAAAGTGCGCCGCGCGATGAAACGTCAGTCGGTTCAATTTGAACTTCGTGATGCAAAAAACAACGAACAACACCGTGCTGAGCTTGAAGCTGGCGGCGGTCGTGTGAAAGTGCCTTGTCTACGTATCGAAAAAGACGGCAAAACTGAGTGGATGTACGAATCTTCAGATATCGTAACTTACTTAGAAAAGCAGTTTGCATAAGCAATAAAGCGACAAAATCTAGATACAAAAAATCCCTCTAATGTGAGGGATTTTTTATGTCTGTTATTTGGCGTTAATCGCTTCAAATTGGGAGCGAAAGTTCAAACCACTACTTCGCTACAATCAGCATCAATTCCACACGGCGGTTACACGCCTTGCCTTGCGCAGAAGCGTTGGTGCAAGCTGGTACGTATTCGCCAAATCCACGAGTATAAATGGAGCGACTCGACACATAGTTACTCTCTAATCGAGCCTTCACTTCTTTTGCTCGCTGCTCTGAAAGCGGATCATTGATTCGATCTGTGCCCGTATTATCGGTGTGCCCTTCAATCACCACATCAATATCTTGGCGTTGAGCAAGGTAGCTGCCTAGCGTATCTAACCATTGATTATACGCTGGCTCGGGGAATGCTGAACCTGTTTTAAAGTTCACGTGCTGCTCAAGCTTTACCATCACATGGTTACCCGGCAACACTTCAAAATCGATGCGGTTTTGTCTTAAAAAGACTTCCAGTGGGTCGTTAGTCGAAACGCCACGTCCGTAGTTGGTCGTGATGGTTCTGTGTTGATGAGTGCTACTCTGGATAGAGTACCCACGATTGCTTGCTACATGAGTCGTTTGAACCACACCCCATTCAGGATGCATCAAGTCGTAATCGGTTTGTGGTGCAGTCTCTAGCATGTCACCGCCAAGTAAGTCAGTTGGTGACGTGGCTTCACACCCAGCCAAAGCTATGCTTAACATTATCGCTAAATATCTCATTACTTCATCAACCACTCATGCAGATAAACCATTCACTAATGTCTATATCGGCACCGAGGGAAAAACTTTAGACGAAAAGAAAGCAGAACCCAAAAAAGTGCTGTTGATCACAGTTAACCGTCTACTAGCTTGTCTTCAGCCGCTAGTTCGAACTGTTTGCATTTATTTACCTTATAATTGTTTTCCAATTCGTACTAAATAGTTAGAATCTCACGACTTCTCAACGCTAGAGCAAACATTATGTTTAAACCATTTACTAAATTCATCACAGCACTCGCTGCCGTACTCATTATCGCGGGTTGTAGTGAAACAGACGAGCCACAAAAAGGCGTTCAATACGAAGCGCTTCCTACTGCTCTAACAGAATTTAACTTGTCTCCGATCACTGAAATCTTCTCTCTTAACTGTGGTCACTGCCGTCAAATGGAAAGTGCCATTCCAGAGATTGAATCTCTAACAGACCAAACTATTGGCAAGATGCACGTGACGTTCAACGAAAGCGCTCAAATCAGCGCAATGATCTACTACACAGCAGTGATGCAGCTTGATGCGACGCCTGACCACGCATTCATGGACGACCTATTTGGTGCCGTTCAAATGGGTGCAGATGCAACACCTGAGCAGCGTCAACAAGCACTAGAGACAGCGTTTACTTCTCGTGGTTTGGTTAGCCCATACCAGCTGAATAAAGAACAGCAAGTCGCTCTTTTCGACTACGTTAAGCAAGCAGAAGAGAGCTCAGTAAAAGGTCAGATCAACTCAGTACCAACCTTTATCATCAACGGTAAATACCAAGTACTAACAGCAGGTCACCAAGACGTTGCTGGCATTGCAAAAACGATCAACTACCTTTTGACTCAACCATAATCACGGCTTTAGTCAACTGATTAACACATTTTGTATTAACTACGAAATTCAGCACTCAATATAAATAGGTTTTACTATGTCTAAATTTGTCATCCCGGTCATTGTCTTTCTTTTGGCGGGTTTCATGATTTACCGTACTTGGACGAATCATAAGTCTGGCGGAGAAAACTTCGAACAAGGCCAACAATTTCTAATTGAAAACGGCACTAAAGAAGGCGTGATTACGACTGAAAGTGGTCTTCAATACCTTGTTCTTGAAGAAGGTACAGGCACAGAGCACCCAACTAAGAACAGCAAAGTAACGGTTCACTACCACGGTACGCTAATCGACGGCACTGTTTTCGACAGCTCTGTTGAGCGCGGCGAGCCAATCTCATTTGCTCTTAAGCAAGTAATTAAAGGCTGGCAAGAAGGTTTGACTTACATGGTTGAAGGCCAAAAAGTTCGTCTATTTATTCCAAGCACTCTAGCTTACGGTAAAGGCGGTTCAGGCCCTATCCCACCATCATCGACTCTGATTTTTGATGTAGAACTCATCTCTATCAAATAATCGAAGTTACTGATTTAAGCCCCAACATACGCGCTATGTCGGGGCTTTTTTATATCTGAACATTTGAAGCCTCTTTAGATATTGAGCTATTTAGCTATTTAGCTATTTAGCTATTTAGCTACTGTAACAACGACCAAATATACCCTCGAAAACCGACCACTAGACGACTGGTCTAATTTAACTTATAGTACCGCCCATGAACGAAAAAACGAATGACACACGCCTGCATGTTTTAGATGTTGGCTACCAATTAATAGTGAACAACGGCTTTAACGGCGTTGGCTTATCGCAATTGCTTAAAGAAGCGGACGTGCCGAAAGGGTCGTTTTACCACTACTTTAAATCGAAAGAGCAATTTGGCGAGGCTCTGATCCAGCACTATTTTGAGACCTACATCAGCAGAGTTGAAACTATTTTGGTTCATGGTGAAGGCAACCATTACCAGAGAATTGTCAGTTATTTCACTCGATGGTCACAGATTGAAAACGGCACCTGCAATGCTCATAAATGCTTGGTCGTTAAACTCAGCGCGGAAGTTTCTGATCTTTCTGATCCTATGCGCCAAGCGCTATTAAAGGGTGCAGAAAAAGTGACGAATACCATCGAACAGTGCATTGTCGGCGGTATTGAAGATGGCTCCATAAAGGTTGAAGAGAGCCAAGAAGCAGCTCAGAACCTATACTCAATGTGGTTAGGCGCCAGCTTATTGAGCAAGCTGAGCCAAAGCTCACATAGCTTACAGTCAGCTTTGAGCCTTACCGAACGAATTTTAAAAGGTGAAAGCTAATAACGCGCAGCGCGCTTTATTGGCTTTAACTTAAAAAAATCACCCGCCCTCTTATCAATTTGATGACGGCGGGATTTTTAGACAACAAGACTAGACGACTGGTCTAATTCTAAATGTATAAAATACACAATTAAGGACATCCAATGACTCAACAAGACAATCGCCGAATCGTATTGGCTTCTCGCCCAGTTGGCGCACCGACTCAAGACAACTTCCGTTTAGAGACAATAGCTGCGCCAAGCATCAAAGACGGCGAGATGTTACTTCGCTCAGTTTACCTTTCTCTAGACCCCTACATGCGTGGTCGAATGAGCGATGCTAAATCTTACGCAGACCCTGTCGAGATTGATGAGGTGATGGTTGGCGCAACCGTATGTCAGGTTGAAGAATCAAACCACGCTGATTACGAAGTTGGCGAATGGGTACTGGCTTACACAGGTTGGCAAGATCTTGGCGTGTCTAACGGTGAAGGCCTAATCAAACTCGGCAAAGAACCAACGCACCCTTCTTACGCGCTTGGCATCATGGGTATGCCTGGTTTTACCGCTTACATGGGCTTGCTTGATATCGGCCAACCTAAAGAAGGCGACACGCTAGTCGTTGCAGCAGCAACAGGTGCTGTAGGCGCAACCGTTGGACAAATCGGCAAACTAAAAGGCTGTCGTGTTATCGGCGTTGCAGGCGGTCAAGAGAAGTGTCAGTACGCGAAAGAGATTCTTGGCTTTGATGAATGCATCGACCACAAAGCTGACGACTTCGCGGAGCAATTGGCTAAAGCGTGTGACAACGGCATCGACGTTTACTTTGAAAACGTTGGCGGCAAGGTATTCGATGCAGTAATGCCTCTGCTTAACACAGGTGCTCGTATTCCTGTGTGTGGCCTTATCTCTCAATACAATGCGACTTCACTGCCTGAAGGACCAGATCGTATGTCTAGCCTGATGGGTATGCTGCTTGTTAAAAGAATTAAGATGCAAGGTTTCATCATCTTTGATGACTACGCACACCGTTACAACGAATTTGCTGTTCAAATGACAGAATGGTTGTCTCAAGGCAAGATGCACTATCGTGAGCACCTGGTTGAAGGTCTAGAAAATGCGCCACAAGCATTCATGGGCCTATTGGAAGGTCAGAACTTCGGTAAGCTTGTTATCAAAACGAACGAAGCTAAATAAATTCAATAAACTGAACCCGTTAACTAGGTAGAATCATGATTACTTTGCATCACCTGAATAAGTCGCGCTCAAAGCGCATCATCTGGCTATTGGAAGAGCTTGGGGTAGATTACCAAATCAAACCCTACCAACGAGACAGTGTCACTTTTCTTGCACCACCAGAACTCAAATCCATTCACCCATTGGGTAAATCTCCTGTCATTGAAGACGATGGCGTCGTGATCACTGAATCTGGTGCTATCACGGAATACCTAATCGACAAATACGGTCAGGGTAAGTTCGCACCTACACGCGGCACCGCAAACTACGTTGAGTATTCGCAATGGCTTCACTTCGCTGAGAGTTCAGGTATTTTGCCAATGCTGCTTAAGATCTTTGTAATGAAGGACGGCTGTGAAACTAACTTCCTAGGCGGTTATGCAGACGATGAAAACCAAAAGATCTTAACTTACGTGAATAATGCACTTGAAGGTAAAACCTACTTGGTTGCAGACACACTAACAGGTGCAGATTTTATGATGTCGTTCATCGTAGAAATCGTGGGTAACTTTGGTGCAACTGCGCTTTACCCTAACATCGCTAAATACGGTGAACTTTTAAAGAGCCACCCTGCTTACCAAAAAGCTGAGCAAGTAGAGCTAGAACACTCGAACTGATCGAGTTTCACTCAAACACGTGCTTGCTAGAGTAAACACAAGAAACTAAATGAAGCCAAAGCCGATTTATCTTCTGCTTTGGCTTCTCATTTGTCTTCATTTCGACAACAATACCGAACTCTAACTGAACAGCCATAGAGTTTGATCTTAATGCCAACAAACCTCGCTCAATACACACCTCTGCACCTAGCAAACACGAATGTCGATTTAGCGCTACCGACTCGTTTTACGTTTCCGTATTACTATACCCCGCACCCTGTGTGTGAATTCGCTATGCTGCAGCTTCAGCAATCACTTGTCGACTGTGGTGTGAATGAAACCTCGCAAGGTAATCTCTACGCTGTGCTTCTTGTTCAGAATCCAACCACACAAGGGTTAGGTTACCTTTCTGCGTTTTCAGGCTTGCAGTTAGATCCGGCTTTGGTCTCTCAGTTAAACAACATTCACTTTGTTCCACCAGCCTTCGATTCAAAACAGTTTCAATCTCAAAACAGTGCGAACCTTGCTCGACAATTGCAGCTCTCGGACGACATTGAAAAGCTGCAACAGTCGCACAATCTAGACACATTATTGGCCGAGCTTGAAGGGTTAAAAATCGAATCAGCAAAAGCTATCGAAGCCTTTCAGTTAGCAATGGCCGCAAACAAAGCTCAGCGTAACGAACTCAGAGAACAAGCCAATCAAGAAAAAGCATTAGGGAATCTAGAGTCAGCGGCGAATTTGCTCAAACAACTGGGCAATCAAAGTAGCCAAGAGAAACGTGACCTAAAAGCACTTCGTATTGAGTGGAAACAGAAGATCGCAGAGCGCCAATCACAAATTGATTTGATTGAAAGCGAACTGAAAAACCGTAAGCAAGATCACCAAGCAGTTTCACAACAGTTGGAAACTCAACGCCTCTCTCACTATCGCTTTATCAATCAAGCCAAGCAATCTAAGAATTTACTCGAGTTGCTCGATGGTAAAGACGCGCTTGAAGGCTCTGGTGACTGCTGCCTACCTAAGTTGCTTAACTTTGCGTTTGAACACGGGTTCAAGCCGTTAGCATTATCTGAGTTTTGGTGGGGATTACCGCCTACAGACATCATTAGACAACACGCAAACCTCTACCCTGTTTGTCAGAGTAAAAGCTTTGAGATCCTCGAACACCAGTTAAGTAGCATAGAGCTAGAAGATAACCCGCTTATCGTGAACCCTGCGGTTGGTAAGTCTTTTAATATTGTTTATGAAGACGATGAAATCGTAGTCGTCAATAAGCCTGAAGAGTTCTTGTCGGTTCCCGGTAAGTTCATCGAAGATTCAGTTTATACCCGCATAAAAGCGCGTTACCCGGATGCGACTGGTCCTTTGATTATCCATAGGTTGGATATGTCGACGTCAGGTTTGTTGATCTTGGCGCTCACGGCGGAATCAAACAAGCATATTCAGAAGCAGTTCATTAATAGAACCGTAGAGAAACGCTACACCGCTTTGTTAGATGGCGAGATAACGGGCGAATCTGGCAATATCAGCCTTCCTTTGCGCGGCGACATCACGGACAGACCAAGACAACTGGTTTGTCACCAACACGGCCGAAATGCAGAGACCCATTGGCAAGTGGTTAGCACTCACAATGGCAAAACCAAGGTTCACTTGTACCCTAAAACAGGGCGAACCCACCAGCTGCGAGTGCACTGTGCTCATCCATTAGGGCTTGGTGTACCTATTCGTGGTGACGACTTATACGGATACAAACGCGAGCGCTTACACCTGCACGCTGGCTACTTAAAGTTGATTCACCCGACAACCGGTGAATGGATGGAGTTTGAAGTGCCTTCCGAGTTCTAAACTCTAACTTATCGAGCTAAGACTCTTATCTCACTCAATATTTGATCTCATAAAACGCATCAAGGTTCTACAACTGCTTAAGGTATAGAACCCTGATATTTAATTTTAATGTGATTATCACAGTTCATTAGCGTACTTTAGTTACTGAGTTCAATACTGCAGACGCCTAGCCCATCACATCTTTGCGCTGGTCAACACATTCGAAAGAGCCCATTTCGAACTCGCGACAGATCCATGGTCGGTTTTCGTAGATAGTACACATCAGTGTTTCTCTATCTACCGCAGAACACCAGCCGTCGTCTAAGCGCTTCATGGTTTCACCGCCCCATTCATCATAAGCGATGTGCTCTTCAGGTACGCCCGTATCTGTGATGATCATAACCTCTAAACGACAACAGCATGCCTGACAATTTGCACAGGTTATTTCGGGTTCGGTTACGTTCTTTATATCTATCGTCATAAGTGACTACACTGCTAAATTTTGCGTATGGTAATCGAAACCGCCCGCTACGGCTAATAAAGATAGTGCGGCGCGGCGTTTTCATTGATGTAGAAATAACAAAGGGCGCTGTGATTCACTCACAACACCCATAATATTTCGACTTTTCAGCGCGGCTTATCGCCACAGGCTCTATTTAGAACAGGCTCGCGAAGAACAGCTTAACGTAGTCTATTAAACGTTTGAACAAACCGCCCTGTTCAACCGCTTCAAGCGCGATCAAAGGCTGAGTTTGAACATCTTCGCCATCAACGGTGTAATGAACCACACCTAGAGTTTGACCTTCTGCAATTGGCGCTTTCAGTTCAGAGTTAAGCTCGATAGATGCAGTCAGCTTTTTACTGTCTGACTTAGGCAACGTAATGAACGTGTCTTCTGCCACACCTAATTTCAATGTGTCTTGCTCACCAAACCATACCTTCTCTTCAGCCACTTGATCGCCGCCTTTATGCGGGTTTAGTGTATCGAAGAAACGGAAACCGTAGCTCAACAGCTGTTTGCTGTCTGATTCACGGCTCTTAACGCTTGATGCGCCCATCACAACCGCGATAAGTCTCATCTCACCTTGTGTCGCTGAACTCGCCAAACTGTAGCCAGCACCAGAGGTGTAGCCCGTTTTCATGCCATCAACGGTTAAGCTTCTATCACGCAACAAGCCATTACGGTTATGTTGAGTGATGCCGTTGTAACTGAAAGAGCGTTCGCTGTATAAGCCATACACATCCGGTAAATCACGAATAATGGCACGACCGAGTAACGCGATATCGTAAGGAGTCGAATAGAGGTCGTCTGCATCCAAACCATGTGCATTGGCAAAATGGGTGTTTTCTAGCTTCAGAGAGGTAGCCCAAGAGTTCATCAGGTCAACGAATGCATCTTGTGAGCCTGCAACATGCTCTGCAATCGCAACGCTAGCATCATTACCGGATTGAATAATCAAGCCACGATAAAGATCCATCATTGCTACATCGGTGTTTACTTCGATGAACATTTTTGAAGAGTCTGGGAAGTTCTTCGCCCACGCGTTCTCACTGATTCGTACCTGATCATCAGCAGAGATGTTGCCTCGCTTCATCTCTTGACCTGCCACATAACTGGTCATCAGTTTGGTCAAGCTTGCTGGGTTTAACTTCGTATGTGCGTTTTTTTCTACCAGCACATCACCAGAATTAAAATCAATTAACACATACCCTTTTGCGCCTAAGCTAGGTGGGCTTGGTACTATAGAAGGTGCTGCGATAGCTGCATTACTTACCATCGCGGCGTTACTTACAATGAATATACTTAATAGAGGGAGAGAGTATTTGGAAAACAGTTTCATTGAATCAAACCTAAGTTAACGTTTTGAGCAGTATAGACAAATGCTAGCAAAAGAAGCGCGAACTTTACGTTGCTTTACGTATTTGTACCATTCGTTACAAATAAAAAAGTATAATCTGCGATCTGACCATATTTTCCACAACTAATATTTACTCCACGAATGCATTCAACGCCTAATGCTATCGCTCAGGCATGCGTCTAAATAACATTTCAACAAAGCCAGTAATACGCTGTTTGCTCTCGCTTGGCTCTAAATCAGGTTGGATGCCAGACTGTGCTAATGCTTGCCATTGTACGACCTCTGAGTTAGGTACGAAAAACGCAATGTACAACGACCCTTTCTCCGCGACTTTACCTTCACCATCGTAAAATGGCACACCAGTAGATAGCTTAATCGCATCGAAGATAGACTCATCGTTCAGTTCCGATTCTTCCGCTAATCCAAAGCCTACAACAACATCACCGACACCATCCTGCTTTAACTGATAACCTTTACTTGAGAGCTGTTCTTGAATCGAATCACGCACTAAATCGGTTACCACGGTTTCATCGTATTTTTGAGAAAGGTAAACCTTTTCTGACTCAGGGTGCCAGGAGTACGTCATCACGCCGTGTTTCATGAAACCAAAGTCACCGCTAGTGACCACACCATAATTGTGTGTGGGTGGTATTTCTTGCGTAGAGCATGCGGTCAGCCCAATAGCCATCAAAGCCAATAGTGCTGCTTTTTTTATGCTTTTTGTTGCACAAATGGATCGTTTTATCATTCGAGGCTTCCTTACCTATATAAGAATAACTATCAATTCAACCTCCAACATAAATGGTAATTATGTTAATAGAAAGATCATTAAACGTTTGCGTAATCGCTAACCTTCACCTCTGTCTGTTTTGGGGGTTTAATCACAAAAACAGAGTTGGTATAGTTCTCCCCGTTAAACAAAACCAGACCATTCGAGGCACGGAGCTTCCTCAATCATCTCATGAAGAGAAGAATTGGTACCGACAAAGTATCGGCAAATTTAAGAGGGTCAAACAATGGAATTCAATATGGTTGAAATTTTAGGTTACGCTGCGTCTATTATGGTCGCAATTTCATTAACAATGAAAGATATCGTTCGTCTGCGTGTCCTTAACTTTATTGGCTGTGCACTCTTCACAGCATACGGCATCATGATTGACGCATGGCCAGTTGCAGCCACCAACGGCTTTATCGCTTGTGTAAACATCTACTTCCTTGCAAAAATGCAAAAGGAAAAAAAAACGGAAGCGATGAAAGCAGCGAAAGCTTAAATTAACGATTAGCCTTTCAAATAATTCTGAAAAAGCCCAAATAGAGCGATCTATTTGGGCTTTTTTGTGTTTGTCGTTCTCAAGAGCTCGATTTGTGTGAACAAAACTTTTCAATTCAATGAGGCTTTCAACCGATCACATGTAAGCAACGTGATATTCGTTCTCTCGATACGCTTGAGTGTTGTTACGTCCACTCTCTTTTGCTTGATAAAGCGCTTTGTCGGCTTTATCGATAGCGGTTTCAATGTCAGTCAGTGCTTGAGCATGGCAACAACCAGCGCTGATTGTTACTGGCGACACTAAGCCTTGAAGTTGCTCAACACATAACCGTAACGCCTCTGATAATTCGAATAACTCATGTTCATCACAATCAAACGTCACCAAAATAAACTCTTCACCGCCATAGCGTGCAATCAAACGACGACGGTTAACAAATCTCTTCAGTGATTTTGCGACCTCACAGATAACCCTATCGCCTTGAGCATGACCATATTGATCGTTCACCCGCTTGAAATGGTCAATATCCAGCAAAATGACACCGACATTTGTTAGCGGATAAGGCGACCTTTGAGTAATTTTCAGTTTTAGCTGTTCGATAAAACTCCGTCGACTAGGAAGCCCAGTAAGGTAATCGAGTAACTGAATTGACCTTCTGGTTTGGTGGCGATTCGATCAATAAGCAGTTCAGACGAGTAGCCTATTAAGGATTTCAATGATTTGTGCTCATAATCTGGATGAAGCACTAAGTTACCCTGCAGATCGACAATGTACACATATCCGCTATCACCAAACGCATACTTTCTAAGTTTATCTTTTAAACCTTCAAGATCGACCAAATACATCAATTCTTCTTTATAGGTCGTCGCAACCAAAGTATTACCACTCGGTAGCCTCATCGAATAAGCGACTTTGGCTCTGCGGCTTATCTCATGAGGGTTAGCGTGAAAGTACTCGATCATGCCAGAGTCAATAGTGAGCTGTTTTTGGATATGAGTAAGATGCCCACGCTTCTGACCTTGCAAGAATGGATGGTAGAGATGGACGCCTTGGGGTGACATCAAATAGATATAACCCGATTGTCCAATATGCAATTCACGGGCAATTTGGCTTACCTGTTCAACTTCTTGTTCTGGCGTGGTATGCCATACATGAGACGCAACGGTATCCGTAATTCCTTTAAGATATGTCTTTATCGCCTCATTAACTGTGGTGTCGACAATATCGTAACTCGCGTTCACAATCGTACGAAAAAACAGTTGGTTAGATTCCAACAATGACCTTTCAGTTCGATTAAATTGAAAGGCAGAAAGAATCATCGACACGACGGCGAGCGCAATTGAAAAATTAAGAATGTATTTACGTCTGACTTTCAAGATTACCCCGTAGATTTATAATTTCAGGTAACGCTGTGACTTCTCTTATATACAGACTGTTTTATATCATGTTTTTATTTTTTACTGAACGAGTGTCGATATTTTTAAGGGTTTCTATACGTAATCTGTGACTTATAACAAAAACGCCGAACTGGATTCAGTTCGGCTTTTTGATTTTACGTCTAGATTGATTACTTAATTGATACTAATTCCTGATAAATAGACTTAAAAGTATTTGTGTTTATTACCTATTACTACACTCTATTGTCTATAAATAGTTTGCTTAGCATTAAATTAAGAACAAACTTGAGTCCAGCTACCATCGCTACCCGGTTCAGAACTTGTCCACCAGTTTGCTTGGTAAACACTACCGTTGTGAACCACTTGGTCTCCTGTGTTTGCATGGCTTGGGTTACCTGCCCAATCTTTCTGAGGTAAGTCTGGGTAAACCGCTAAACCTGCCGTATCACATGTACCTGGATTGGTGCCACCATCGCCAGGGTTACCGCCACCTGAACTGATATCACCTAATGGTAGATCTGGCTGCTCGAAGCTAAACGCGTAATCAACGCCACCGACATTCACCGCGTAGTTAGCAGGGCCAGAAATTGGCAAGTAATACACCATGTCTAACTCATACACACCGCCAGCAGGAAGCTCTTCCCATGTCGGCAACGTAAACGCCACTCGGTGCATGGTTCCATCTAGTCCACCGATGTTATCCGCGCGAGTATGACCTGAAGCAATCACGGTCAAACCACCACCCGATTGATCTTTCGCGTTATCAGGTGCAGATACTGGGATATCGAATTGGAACTCAGTTCCACCCGGAAGAGCTTGCCCTGTGTTGTTCGTGAACGTGATCTTAGGGTTGATTGGGTAGTTTTGGTCACCGACTTTGAAGCCACCAACCGATACCGCGATATCTAGCGCTTCTGTTGGAATAGCACCCGTCGCTACTTTGTTTCCATATGGTGTTGCAGACTTAAACTTATCGTAGATAGCTTTCGTCATGGTGTTACCCATGTGGAACTCACCGTTACCGCTGTTACACGCTTGCTCAGTCGTATCGATAGAGCTTCGGTTGCCATTCGCATCGAGAACATAACAGTTATAATCCCCTGCTAGTTCCCAGAACATAATGCCGCCGATCTCTTTGTCGATAACGTAGTCCGCTTTCACGTCGATAGACTGTTTATCTTCTGTTGAAAGGAATACGCCCTTCTCTGCGTTCCACAACCAAGGGGCAACCGCCACACTGTCGTAGTTTCTCGTGTAAGTGCCCGTTAGAACATCTGAAGGATCATTCACAGGATCAAGCTTGTAAGCTTCAGCGTAAGAGCCCCAAATACCCTTCTCTAGGTTCTTCGCGTGCCACATAGGGTTAGAACCCGCGCCCATTTCGTTACCTTTTGGATCGGTATCGTGCCACATGTTGTCGATACCAATAGCGCCATGGCCACAGTTGTTTTTCTCGCCTTCACCCGTACCCGCTGAACATTCAGATTGGTTTGGCAGTGCTGCTCGGCCCCAAAGACCATTCTCACCACCCGTTACGCCTTGCCAACCACGAGTGTAGTAAGGCACACCGATGTTAATACGGCCTGCTGGCATAGAACCACGGAAGTAATGGTAAGCCCAATCCGTGTTCAGATAACCAATACCACCGTAAGCCGCCGTGTCGTATACGTTCCACTGCGCTAGCTCTGAATCTTTACCCGTATCAAACAAGGCTGCGTTATGACCTACGTGATCGTTCCACGCACCGTGAAGGTCGTAAGACATGATGTTTACGTAATCGAGGTACTTGGTTACATCGAATGTTTCCATACCGCGTAATAGGTAACCAGAAGAAGGCGCTGCGATCGTTAACATGTAGTGATTGCCATCTTGCGCAGACGCCGCATCGAGCTTCTCACGTAGCACTTTCATCAACACTTGGTACGACGCCCACAGGTATTGACGACGCGGCTCCATGAAGTCTTTGTCGTATGGGTTACCTGCGCCAGCCATAGAAGTTGGGTATTCGTAATCGATATCTAGACCATCGAACTGGTACTTACGCAGCATTTCGACCGCTGAAGTCGCGAATGTTTCGATACCTTGATGGTTGATAGAACCATCAGCATTGGTCGTCATGGTGTAGAAACCACCATCAGCCACGCGGCTGCCATCAGTCGCGAAGTGACCACCTGTTTCAGCCCAACCACCGATTGAGATTAACGTTTTCACGCCGTGTTTTTTCTTCGCTGTCGCTAATGCACCGAAGTGACCTTTGAAGCCTAATGCCGGATCAACTTCCACACCCGGCCACTCTTTACCAACCGCTGCGTTATTTGGATCGTTTACATCACCGACGTTTACTTTGCCATCTGAACCGATGCTCACGAAAGCGTAGTTAATGTGTGTGAGTTGTTCCCAAGGAATATCATTTACTAGGTAAGCAGCTTGTGGGTCATCCCCTGCACGCCAACTTGTGAAGTAACCAATGACACGACGGGGATGGTCTGCGCCCATTTTCTCACGGCCTTCATCATCGTAAATTGTACAGTAAGGAACATCGACACCTTGAGTTTGATATAAGCCATCAGGGCGACATGTGCTCACTGTTGGAGCGCCGTTCACGGTCAAAGATGCCAACGCAGAATCTGCAGTCGCACCTTGGTCGTCTGTTGCTTTCGCGTAAACTGCTAAAGAACCCGCTTGAGTTGTTGTGTAATCTAACGTGTAAGGGCTCGTTGCAGCTGTGCCCACAAGAGCACCCGCTACGTAGAAATCAACCTTATCAACCGTGCCATCGCTATCTGCTGCCGTTGCTGTCAGTGTGACTACACCACCAACATCAACAGATGTCACTGAAAGTGCAACTGAAACTGTCGGTGCTTCATTCCCTGGTTGTGCTGAATCAACAGAAACAGAAACCGCACTTGCAACACTTGCTGCGCCTTCATTATCCGTTGCAACAACAGAAACCTGATGATTACCCGACGTTGCAGCCCAAGTCGCTTCGAAAGGTGCCGCTGTGACTACCGCAACAGATGCGCCATCAACAAAGAACTCAACCGAAGCCACACTGCCATCAGAATCTAGTGCTGTTGCACTCAATACAACATTATCGCCTTCAGTAATCACGTCAGAAGCAGAGGGTGCCGTTAATGAAGCCGTTGGTACTTCATTTGGCGTACCGCCACCTCCGCCACCACTACACACATCAATCTTTTTCCATTGTGCATAGTCACCCTCAAATTGGCTCGGGTTGTTATTTTGATTCCAGTAATTCGCTGAGTACGCGCTGCCGTCATGTGAAACCTGATCACCACCGGTGTACACCGTGGCGGAATCCCACGCTTCTAACGTTGAACAATCCACAGCCGCGTAGCTGTTGAACGCCATTAAGCATGACGCGGTGAGAGTACTGAGTGTAAAAACCTTCTTGGCCACTCTTCCTTGGTTTAGGTGCATGTTAGCTGTCCCTTAAGTTATTGTTTCAAGATGCTTAATTTAAGTGTCATATTTCTCATCACTTAAATCTCTTCGCAAAACAACTGTAGGTAACAGTGCCAATTTAACACCTAAAATATTCGATATTTATAAAATGACTCGCATTAATTTGTTTATAGCATGCAATGAGTCGACACTTATTTTGCACGAACAACTAATATTAAATTTATTTCGGTACGCTAAAAAATATCGCCTAATTCGTATCCTTAATTACAAAACTCTATTCATATCTGCTTTATTTGTTCGTTCTGAAATTTCGTTTTAAAACTAACCAAAAGGGATTGATTTCGCCGTAGAACTGATTTCTTTTCTAAATTTGCCCACTTTTTCTTAACAATTGTGGTAGTATCGCGGATTTTTTTGACAAACCTCACATTTCCAATGCAAGTGTGGGAGAAATACATAGGCTCGAAAGAGCCAAATATAGCGAAGAAATAATGTCCAACTTGACGCAAGTCGCCAACGAAAACATCAACGCAGAATCTACTTCTATCGATTTCAATAAAGCTCAATCTTTGGGTGAAAAACTGGAACTCGGAAACCCAGTCTTTTGGCTTAGTGGCAGTTTTTTAACCCTCTTTGTCATCCTAGCCTTCACCAACACCTCCGTGTTGTCCGAACTTGTAAACATCGGCTTTAGTTATTCAACTAAGTGGTTCGGTGCTTTCTGGCAAGTCCTACTACTTCTCAACTTCATTATCGGTTTAGTGCTTGCACTAGGTCGCACCGGCCACGTTCGCTTAGGAACGCTTGCCCTACCTGAAATGACCACCTTTAAATGGATGTCTATCGTCCTATGTACGCTGCTAGCCGGCGGTGGTGTGTTCTGGGCAGCCGCAGAGCCTATCGCTCACTTTGTTTCAGCTCCGCCACTGTATGGCAACGCAGATCCTCAAGCGATGGCGTTCAATGCTCTATCACAATCTTTCATGCACTGGGGTTTCCTTGCATGGGCAATCTTAGGTGGTTTGTCTTCCATCGTGTTAATGCACTTGCATTACGACAAAGGCCTTCCTCTTAAGCCTCGCACTCTGCTTTACCCAGTACTTGGCGACAAAGCGATTAACAGTTGGGTTGGTAACGTTGTCGACGCATGCAGCATCGTGGCTGTAGCCGCAGGTACTATCGGCCCTATCGGCTTCCTTGGCCTACAAATCAGCTACGCACTGAGCGAACTGTTTGGCATTTCAGACAGCTTTGCAACTCAAAGTGTTGTTATTATCTTTGCTATCGCAATGTACACGCTTTCTGCTTTGAGCGGCGTGAACAAAGGTATCCAACTGGTAAGCCGTTACAACATCATCTTGTCTGTGTGTCTAATCGGCTACATCCTTCTTGTTGGCCCAACGAGCTTCATCGTTGATGGCTACCTGCAAGGTATGGGCGAAATGGTTGATAACTTCATCCCAATGGCGCTATACCGCCAAGATACAGCATGGCTAGGTGGCTGGACTGTGTTCTTCTGGGGTTGGTTCTTAGGTTATGGCCCAATGATGGCGATCTTCATTGCTCGTATCTCACGTGGCCGTACTATTCGCCAAATGATCGTTTCTATTAGCATCGTTGCACCGCTTGTAACGTGTTTCTGGTTCAGCATCGTTGGTGGTAGTGGTCTAGCGTTTGAATTAGAGAACCCAGGTGTGATCTCTAGTGCATTCGAAGGCTTTAACCTTCCTGCTGTGCTACTGGCCATTACCGCTCAACTGCCGTTCCCGACTTTGATTGCAATTCTGTTCCTGATCCTGACGACCACGTTCATCGTGACAACAGGTGACTCAATGACTTACACAATCAGTGTGGTAATGACGGGTACGACAGAGCCAAACGCAGCGGTACGTACCTTCTGGGGTATCATCATGGGTGCGGTAGCGATCACACTTATCTCGATGGGTTCAGGCGGCATCTCCGCTCTACAGTCGTTCATTGTAATCACAGCGGTTCCGGTATCGTTTATCTTGCTCCCGTGTCTATGGCACGCGCCGAAGATCGCGAAGCAGATGGCAAGAGATCAAGGTATCGCTTAATACCTGACCCGATTTAGTTTCGGGTAGCGTAGAACACTAAAAAGCCACTCAAGTGATTCACCTGAGTGGCTTTGTTTTATCTGTTCGTTACTTCTATCTACGATAGCTTATTTCAATCGATAGTTCGGCTTATTGAAACTTTTCACCCGCAGCAACCATAAACGACATCTCAACCAGTAGCTCAGGATTAGCAAGTTCTGCTTTCACGCATGCACGGCTTGGCGCGCAGCCTTCAGGGAACCACGCTTCCCAAACTTCATTGAGTGCATCAAAGTTAGCGAAATCCGTGAGATAAATAGTCACTGACAATACGCGAGATTTGTCGCTGTCTACCAAACTCATCATTTCTTCGGCTTGTTCGAAGATTTGCTGAACCTGACTCTTAATTCCTGCTGTTGTATCCGTCTCTGCCACTTCCACAAAGCTTGCAATACCGTTAAAAACAGTTACATCAGACCAACGTTTGGTCGGGTTAATTCTATGAATTTTCACTGGTTATACTCTTCTTATAATTAGGGTGAACATCAGCGTAATCTAATCCAAATCATGAATATTGAAAACAAAAATTAGAAAGCTCGCGTTACCTTTTGAACAGCACTATCGCCTACCCATTGCTTTGGTTCTCAACATCACTAGCCTTTGAGTTCCTATCGAGACAATAAGTCGCTACCTATTAAGTTTTTAGATAAATATATTAATTATTATTCTCAATGCGAAATTTAATCTGAGCTATTGCGGTCATATTCAGGGAGTTTATTAAATTGAGTACTTTTATGCATGTTCAAACCTATGATTTAAAACAGAGTAATGTGGGATATAACCTAGGCGTGATTGGCGTAGCATTAGTGCTCGCTTGGATTGGAATTTATAAGTTTACGCCAACTGAAGCGATGCTCATTGAACCGCTAATCACGAATCATCCTGCAATGAACTGGCTTTACAATCTGTTCTCAGTACAAGCTGTGTCTAACATGGTGGGTGGCGCGGAGATCATCGTCGCGATTGGATTGATCGTTGGATTTAAGAAGCCGACAGTAGCTTTCTACTCAGGCATTGCTGCATCGGCTATCTTTGTTGTGACACTTAGCTTCCTGGTTACAACGCCAAACGCTTGGAAAGTATCGGATGGCATCTTAGTCACTAACTTCTTCCTAGTGAAAGATATCCTGTTTTTGGCTATCGCGATTAGCGTAATCGAACATAACAAACCTCAGAAGTAACCGTAAATCTAGAAGTGGCCAAACCTAGAAGTAACCTTAAACCTTTAAATTAAAAGACTCGAAGCTGGCTAGAAGGACGCTGCCAGCTTCTAATGTATAAGGCACTGATAGTCACCTAGTCAGCTAAAACCTTACGATAAAAATTAGCATCTTGATGTTCTCCTTTAAACACCGCGTAGCTCTCAACATACTCGACCAATTCAAAACCGGTATTGGATAAGATTTTGTTGGAACCGATATTGCCCACTAACGCATAGGCATCAACATATTTAAGGTTGGTCAGTTCCTCCAAATAGAGTAGAAACTGCTTGACTGCGTTAGACGCAATGCCTTTTGAAGCAAAGGAACGACCTACTCGATACCCTAGCTCTCCACTATGGGCGATCTGGTCGATATCGCGGATGTTGATTCTTCCACAGACAGTGCCATTGGCATCTTTGATCAACATAGGAATCATCTCACCATTCTCGTATTCAGTTAGAAAGCTGGTGATTTGCTCGGTCACACCTGCATTTGAATAGAAGCTATCACCCCTAACTGGAATAAATTGCTCAAACCACTCTCGATTTTCGACCTCAAAATCCAAAAGCGCACTCGCGTCATTCGGTTGAAGTAAGTGTAAAAATACATCCATGACAAATACTCTAATGTTTCCCTAAAAAGCCGCACCTTATGATTCATGAACCACGGCTTATTAATACGGTTACGGTAAACCTCTCAATTTCTTGGCTGGGTTACCTGCGTAGATACCTTTTTCGGTGATGTCTTTCGTTACCACACTGCCCGCGCCGATTACTGCACCTTCGCAAATGCTGACAGACAGAACCGTAGCGTTAGAACCTATCGTGACGTTGTCAGCTATCAAGGTACGCCCCCAACTTTCAGGATTAGGATCTGGCTTGCCCTCTTTGAATAAGTCGTTGGCAAACATGACTCCGTGACCAACAAAGCAGTCACTTCCAATGGTCACATACTCACAGATAAAGGTGTGAGATTGAATCTTGCTTCTCGCACCTATCACGGTGTTCTTTTGAATCTCAACAAAGGGGCCAACGAACACATCATCTTTAAGCTCACAGCCATAAACGTTACTTGGCTCGATGATAGTGACATTCTCGCCACAGGTAATATCAGTAATCTGTGACTTTAATACTCTTGGACTTGCCATACTTCACTTCCTCTCGACATTAGCGTCACAATTCAACCTAAGAGATTGTGCCGTAGCCATTAAAGTGCAGCAAATAGATATGTTGAGAGTTGGCAATGGATCAGAAATTCTGCATAAATTAAAACAGTCCTACCAGCACAACTGACAACAGCACCCCACCGATAAAACTTGGGGCGTGGAATGGCTGAGCTTTAGATCTAACGTACTCTTTTTGAAGGTCTTCTTGGTAAGTTTTAACGGCGAGTTCTTTTATGTAGTTATTTTGCATAATAAGCTCCTTCTTAATCAGTAAGAGAAGCTTAAGACTTGAAGTTAGGTTGAGGTAAAGCAAAAAATCAGATTAATTGAACACTTTATTTTTGTTACTCGAGGATTACCCTGAACACATCGTTATTCACGCCGCCAACATCTACTAACTCTCCCGGTTTCATTAGAAGCGAGGTGTTAAGCTGTCGTGTTGAACGTGGCTCTTTTGTTTCTCGAATCACTAACATATCGACAAAATAGCCAGAGTCTTTCTTTGATATTGAGCCCGAAAACGTAACGCTTTCAACCCTATCGGCAAGGACTGAATTGAATGTTTTATCCTCTAAAACACCTGCGGCGATGGATGTATCACCATAAAATAGCGTGATGGTTGTTGGGTCGGGTACCAACTCTTGATTGGACGAACACCCTATTAGGGTAAGGCATAGCAGTAAAATGGCTCGAAATTGCATAAACTGGTTTTCTTTATTACGTTAAGCGTCTGTTTTTCATATTAAAACACTTCAACCTTATAAATACCATGTTTACGGGATAAGCTTAGGTGTGTCGCTTCGATGGACTTGAGTAATGAAGTGAACGGATCAGATCTCGGCCTGTTGAGTTTGCTCCCTATTTGGAAGCTAAACCGAGATCTGATCGATATTATCGAGAAGGGTTCAATTGATTTATGCAACAACGTCTTGTGGAGGTGTCCCTTCACAGTTAGAAACGACAGCATCAATTTGTACTAAAGCATTCATTGGGATTTCTGAAACCCCTACTACCGTTCTTGCAGGCAGCTCAGCATTAAAGAATGTGGTGTAGACTTCGTTTACCACATCAATATCTGAAATATCCTTAAGTTGAATATTAATTTTCACCGTATCGTCCATGCTATGGTCAACGCTTTCAATTATCGCCTTAATATTGTTTAAACATTGTTCCGCTTGTTCTTTTACCCCGCCAGCAACGATTTCATTTGTTTTCGGATCTAAAGGTAATTGGGCTGAAATATGATTGTAGTGAGAGAAAGCAACAGTATGCGAATAAGGCATGAATGGTGCAGAAACAGTATTATTGGTTTCAATAACCAGTAAGCGAGTGTCTTCTGGTAATTGCGGCGGTGTACCGTCGCCATGTGAAATGGATGTATCAATTTGAATTAAAGCACCCATTGGTAATTCAGCTGCGTTAACAACAGTACGAGCAGGAACGTAGCTTGGGAAGAATTTAGCACATACTTCATTTACCACTTCCGCATCTGCGATATTTTTTAGGTAGATAGTCGTTTTAACCACATCATTCATGACGTGTCCGATGCTTTCTAAAATAGCTTTAATGTTTGATAGACATTGCGCTGTTTGCGCTTTGATACCACCATCAACCAACTCACCTGTGGCTACATCTATAGGCAACTGAGCTGAAAGATTGTTGTAGTGAGAAAAGGCTGCAGTCTGCGTAGACACAGCACTTTGAGGTGCGTTATCCGTATTTCTTGAGACCTTAATTAGCGCGCAAGGAGCTTGTGGTTTAGTGCCTTCACCGTTAGAAATGAGAGCATCCATTTGAACCAGCGCATCGCTGCTTGGCAGTGCAGTGACACCCACGACAGTGCGTGTTGGAAGGCTGTTGTGGAAGAAGTTTTTGTAAACTTCATCAATAGCATCGATATCAGAAATATTCTTAACGAAAACATTAATCTTCACGACATCATCCATAACATGGTCGATGCTTTCAACAATCGCTTTAATATTATTCAAACATTGTGCTGCTTGATCTTTAATATCACCGATGACTATTTCACCCGTTTTAGGGTCAATCGGAAGTTGAGCAGAAAAGTTATTATAATGAGAAAAAGCGACCGTTTGTGTAGATACAGAATTAATTGGTGCGTTTTCAGTGTTTCTTGAAATTTTAATGATATCGCTACTCATCGGTATTATCCTTTAAATAAAATAGGTATACGTATTTATATTTAACAATCGTATTTGGAAGAATGATTAAAGTAGCGCCATGTTAAGTGAATTATTTTAGGGTAAACGTGATATCCATCAGACTCTCAGTTGACTATAAATCAGCAAGTTACAGAATAATTAGTCATCAAACGACTAATTATCCGTCGTACTAGGCTTTATCAACTGCTAAATTATCTTTAATTTTAAGTCTATTCAATAATCCTGAATACTCTCTCTGATAGTACGGTGAGTAATTCCAGAATTTTAGATAATATTTGATAGGTTGTTCACACAAAAACTTCGTTAATAGCTAAGTTAGTGAGTTTCTCCCCTATACCTGTGCATAAACTCTTAGGCTATTTAATTAATTATTTTCGAGAGCTTATTTTATATAAATACGTTCATAGACAGAACCTTAAGCACTAAGCTCAGCGTAAATTCCGTCTAACGTAAT
>NZ_JBGOOD010000065.1:0-25726 GCF_041439475.1 Vibrio sp. 1S139 | reverse complement strand
AGATGGTTCACTCGTTAAGCGGTGAACAACGCTTCATACGACCTCAGGTCGCACGGACAGAAATCATTTAGACTATTTACTTAAATCGGGAGTCACCGGATTAGTTCAGGTATCTAAAACTCCAAGGTCTCACCATCAGCAGGAATAAGGACTTTATCTGACAGACCGTTTTTATCAATTGCTTCTTTAAGAATTGGTCGAGTCACTGCACAGTGATTGAGTGCCTCCATATGGTTCGCAACCACCTTATTAGGGGAAAGGCGAATAAACTCCATGACCTCATCAATAGACATCAATAACGGTTGACCAACGTCCATACGAGCACGACCTGCCGCGACTACTGTGATATCAGGTTTCAACTCAGTCAACGCTCGTTTTACATCATCGGTTAGAACTGTATCACCGCTAATGTAAATAGAAGGCTCATTGGGGAGCTCCAAGAAAAATCCAACACCATTAGCCATTACCTTGTGAATCCATCCATGGCCGTGCAAAGCCGGAACCGCGGTGAGCTTTCCGTCTAGAAAGTCGATAGTTTGCCAGTCTTCAATTCCCCAATTTACCGTTAAGTCATATTTTTCTAGGTAAGCCTTATCTTTGGCTGGTGTCGCAACTGGGATATTACGACTTGTTAAAAACGTCTCACCTGCCGGATCTAGGTGATCTCCATGTTGTAATGCCTTGATACCAAGTGTTTGACTGTGAGTAATTAAGGTATGAGTAACCTTGTTTAGTAGCTCATCGGCATTACTTGGCATCTCAACGGTTGGATTTTTCGCGGCCTTAGCCTTAATGACTGAAAACGGAGGCATAGAGCCTTTTTTCCCCAACATAGGATCAATAAGGATAAATTTTTCGCCAGATTCAATAATAAATGTTGCGCTACGTAGGTGGTGGATCTTCATAATGCCTCTCTAAACTCACTAACAAGCCATGTTCTCTATGAGATTTAGTATGCTTCTTTCTAGTTTCTTGTGATACTGTCTTGAAAGTCAACATTCGCGCAAATCGAGACACTTGTGAACAAATCAACCGAGCTAATTAAAATTACGATGGTAGCCTTTGAAGGCATCAGTGCTTTTCATCTCTCTGTGCCTTGTCTGGTGTTTCAAGATATCTTTTTCGGTCAGCCGGTTCGGTTTGACTTGAGGATCTGTTGCGAAAACAGCTTGCAGTTTGAAACAAGCTCTGGATTTGGTGTGGTGATCGATAGAGATTTGAGCGCTATTAAAGAGGCGGATATTGTGATTGTTCCAAGCTGGCCAAATGACCTGCCAGAGCCAAGTGAGCGACTTATAGAGGCGCTAATAGAGCATCATGGGAAAGGTAAGCTACTAGTAGGACTCTGCCTCGGGTCTTATGTACTTGCATGTGCTGGCGTTCTCGATGGAAAACGTGCCACAAGCCATTGGGCGTTTTCCGAACAATTTCAGCAGCAATTTCCTAAGGTGGATTTTGACCCAAACCCTCTATTTGTTGAACATGAGACTATCATTACCTCTGCTGGAGTAGCTGCTTCACTCGATTGTTGTCTACATATAGTGCGCCGTTTGTGTGGTAGTGAGCTTGCGAATGATCTCGCACGTAAGATGGTGACTGCGCCATCTCGTACTGGTGGACAGCAGCAATACATACCAGCACCAGTCAACATAAAACCTCTTACAGAGACAAGTATTAGCCTTGTGATTGAGCTGGTGGAGCAGAGCCTTAATCAGTGTCACTCACTAGATGAAGTCGCTGAGCGCTGTGCGATGAGTAAACGTACCTTCACACGCCAGTTTAAATCCACCTATGGCTGTACATTTGGTGAATGGCTGCAAAACCGACGTTTGGTGCTTAGCCAACGTCTATTAGAAACCACGAAACTATCGATACCTCAAGTTGCAGAGCAAGCGGGTTTTGGCTCTGACAGTGTATTCAGAAAGCACTTTAAATCGGCTTTTCATGTATCGCCGATTCAGTGGCGCACTACATTCAAGCAATAGTCTTAATTTCATTGAGGGCGATGGGGCTAGATCGTCGCATCTATTACTTTTTGTATCTGAAACCTTGCAAGTTCAATTCTAGGCGTTTTTGGGGCATCACAAGCCAGCCCTAACATCACTAGTTTGAAGCTACAAAATGATTTGCCGAAATCAATAGAATGAGTTTTGACTATCTCGCTATAAGGCCACTTAGCGATGGTCTATCCAACATATGAGCACAAAAAAAGCGAGCACTAAGCTCGCTTTTAACCATCTGTTTTTAAAGTAAATTACAGTAGCTCTACCGACTGTTGAGCAATCACGAATTCTTCGTTGGTTGGGATAACCATTGCTACTGCGTCTAACATTTCAGACTTAGCGATGATCCCTTCAGCACCAAAGCGAGCAGATTCGTTACCTGCTACATCTTCAACGAAACCTAGAATCTTAAGGTTGTTTAAGATCTCACGACGAATTGGTAGAGAGTTCTCACCGATACCACCAGTGAAGATGATACCGTCTAAAGAATCTAGCGTTGCTAGGTAAGAAGCAACGTATTTCGCTACGCGGTAAGTAAACACCTCAAACGCAAGCTTAGCGCCTTCGTGGCCCTCTTCCATTGCTTCTAAGATGCCACGAGCATCGCTCGTAAGACCAGACACGCCAAGGAAGCCAGACTCCTTGTTTAGAGAGTTAAATACTTGCTCTTGTGACCAGCCTTTCTTAAGTAGGTATTCGATGATGCCTGGGTCTAGGTCACCACAACGTGTGCCCATCATTAGGCCTGAAAGTGGTGTGAAGCCCATAGAAGTATCAACACTGTTACCATCTTTAATAGCACATACAGATGCGCCGTTACCTAGGTGAACAGAGATGAAGCTCGATTTTTCGATTGGCTTGTTAACCATCTTCGCAGCTTCACGGCTAACGAAGTAGTGGCTAGTGCCGTGGAAACCGTAGCGACGTACGCCGAAGTCTGTGTATAGCTCTTTTGCGATTGCACCAGTGAATGCACGTTGAGGCATTGTTTGGTGGAAAGCAGTATCAAATACAGCGAACTGAGGTAGAGAAGGGAAAGCTTCAATTGCAGCACGGATACCGATAGCACCTGCTGGGTTATGAAGTGGAGCTAGGTCAGATAGGCTTTCAATTTCGTTCGTTACTTCTTCAGTAATGCGAACCGTTTGAGTGAACTTCTCACCGCCGTGTACGATACGGTGACCGATAGCCACGATATCAGCCGTGAAGCCTAGGTCTTCCATCAGGCCAACCAATTTGCCAATGGCAATTTTGTGGTGGTTATCTTCACCTTGAATGGCAATTTCAGTTTTCTCGCCTTGGAATCTCCAGCTCATACGAGCATCTTCAAGACCAAAACACTCCCCTAGGCCACTTAATACTGCTTCACCAGAAACAGAATCGATTACAGCAAATTTTAGGGATGAACTACCCGAGTTAATAACCAGAACAAACGAATTAGACATTGGATATGGATCCTGTTTCAGTACGAATTGGATGAAGTGTTTACTTCAATTTTAGTTAAGTCCATTATTCAATAATTTTTGAATCTTTCAACTTTTGTTTTGAAAAAATCACTAAATGAACACAATTAAGTTGATCTTGGTCATTAAATTATTTATTTCGAGAGCGGAATTAAAAAATAGTTGAATAAGAAAATTAATGAACAGGTGACGCAAACGAGTGCTCACGTTATTTTTAACTTGATTCAGTTAATTAAAGCGACTCGAACAAATGCAGGTGATCCGCTTGAAAAACAACCACCCTTCCCTGTCGTCTGCTTATCATTACCGATAACTTTTTGCTCGATTTCTCAATTGCTCAGTGTTTGCATCAAAAAGCTCACTGAAGTTGAGAATAGTGATCTGATCTTATTTTGATTGCCTTCGAGCACAACTCTACGAATAGATGCACTGTAACGACGCTTAGATAGCCTTCACTCTTTGTTTCAGCATCTTGTAGCACGTTCTTTTGGTATAGGCTTAGAACGCGATACAGCTAAGTTTTGGCACTAACATTCGTTCTAGGCGCGATGCTTAGTTTCATGGACGAAGCATAGTTACAGGAACGAAGCTTGATTAAAGTAAGTTAGCTACGAATATCGAGCCAACCAAAGCTTAAGTTCAAATAACAGGCACAAAAAAGCCGAGCATTACGCTCGGCTTTTAAATTCAGTGTCTAGACCTAAAGCGTCTAAGCGACAGGTTGATTAACCTTCGTTGCGCTCTGGACGACGACCACGGTTACCACCGCCATTGCCGTTACCATGGCCACGTTCGCCACGGAAGTTACCACGGTGATCGCCACCACGGTTACGGTCGAAACGACGTTCGCCATCACGTCCGCCAGCAGAGTTACCATCGCGAGCACCATCACGGTTGCCACGGTATCCACCACGACCGCCTTCACGGTTACCACCTTCGCGGTTGCCGCCTTCACGGTTACCACGGTAGCCGCCACCATCACGACCGCCACGGTTGCCATCACGACCGCCGCCGCCACGACGAGGCTCACGGAAGTCATTGAAATCAACAACTACAGCGCCAGCTTCTTTTTGACGAATGCGAAGTTTGCTTAGCTTACCAGCAGTTTCAGAGTTCATTGCTTTTGGCAGTTGAACGTAAGTAGAACCTTGGTCTAGCTTGATAGCACCGATAGAACCTTTAGTTAGGCCAAGTTCGTTTGCTAGTGCGCCAACGATGTCTTTAACCTGAACGCCTTGCTCACGGCCAACTTGTAGTTGGTAAGTATCCCAATCTTGAGTATTGAAGTTGCGACCACCACCGTCACGGCCGTTGTCACGATCTTCACGACGCTCTTTGCGACGGTTCTTATCACGCTCAATAGCAGCGATCATTGGGTCTTCGCCAACGTAGAATAGTGGGCTCTTACCTTGCTGACGCTTAAGAAGCATTGCAGCTAGAGTAGCAGCATCAACTTCTAGAGACTCTTGAAGAGTAGAGATAAGACCTGCAAAGTTTTCTAGTGCTTTGCTTTCTTTCTCAGTTTCAAGTTCAGCGCCAAGCTTAGCAACACGTGCAGCAGCAACTTGGTCACGTAGAGGAAGTTGAATTTCTTCCATTTGAGACTTAGTTACGCGCTCGATTGTGCGAAGCATGCGAATTTGGTTAGTGCGAACTAGTAGGATCGCTTTACCTTTACGTCCAGCACGGCCAGTACGACCAATACGGTGGATGTAAGATTCAACATCGAATGGGATGTCGTAGTTGAATACGTGAGTGATACGTGGAACATCAAGACCACGAGCTACAACGTCAGTTGCAACTAGGATGTCGATAACACCTTGTTTGATGTGATCAACAGTACGCTCACGTAGAGACTGAGGAATATCACCGTGCAGTGCAGCAGCTTTGAAGCCACGTGCAGATAGCCAATCAGCTAGACGCTCAGTGTCTTGACGAGTACGTACGAATACGATTGACGCGTCAGTTTCTTCAGTTTCTAGAAGACGAGACATTGCTTCGTCTTTTTCTACGCCTTTAACAACCCAGAAGTTCTGCGCTACTTTATCAACTGTGTGGTTAGTACCAGCAACGTCAACTTTAGCCGGGTTACGTAGGTAACGGTCAACAATAGTCTTAACCATTGGAGGCATAGTTGCAGAGAAAAGTACACGTTGTGCAGATTCTGGAGCTTGCTCTAGGATCCAAGTAACGTCATCTACGAAGCCCATTTTCAGCATTTCATCTGCTTCATCAAGAACAAATGTGTGTGCTTCATCTAGGTGTAGACGGTCACGAGTTAGTAAGTCTTTAACACGACCTGGAGTACCAACAACAATGTGAGCACCGCGGCTTAGAGCACGCATTTGGTCAACAATTGAAGCACCACCGTAGATTTCAATAACTTTAAGACCTTTGATATCACGGCCAAGGTTTTTGATTTCCGCAGCAACTTGAATCGCTAGCTCACGAGTAGGAGCCATGATGATTGCTTGTGGTTTGTGTTGGTTCAGGTTGATTTTGTTAAGTAAAGGCAGAGAGAATGCTGCTGTTTTACCAGTACCAGTCTGTGCTTTACCTAGTGCGTCACGGCCTTCAAGAAGAAGAGGAATAGCTGCTGCTTGGATTGGAGTCGGAGAAACGAAACCCATGCTATCAAGAGCTGAAAGAATGTTATCGTTTAGGGCTAATTCATTAAATTGAATTACAGATTCGGACATTGGGATCCCACTATATATAAGTAAACAAAAGGTCCCGGGAGCTCTATCAATTCCAATACTGATCCAATCAGATACTGATTCCATTCAGAGTTACGAAGCAGTAATAAAACACTTCAAGCCATTAGGGACGTCTAAGGGAGGCGGATTATTCCCTAAATGCATAAAAAAATCCAGAAAAAATTGAAATACATCACATATTTTTCGCTTTTACATCAATACTGGTTATCATATCGTCAAAACTTGATGAATATCTCGTCACAGCACCCATCTCCTAGCAAATTGACCTAGTTAAATAAGAGGGCAATTAATTAACGCTCACTTCGCCTTTAAGTAGTAATCAAGCCTCGCAATGATTATAGTGTGCTCAATTGTCCTCGATAGATAAAAGTCAAAATGTTTCAAGATAATCCTCTACTCGCTCAGCTCAAGCAGCAAATCCAAGAAACCCTCCCTAAAAAGGAAGGTACCATCAAAGCCACTGAAAAAGGTTTTGGTTTTCTCGAAGTTGATAGCAAAACAAGCTTCTTTATCCCGCCTCCGTACATGAAGAAATGTGTGCACGGTGACAAGGTGATTGCCATCATTCGCACAGAGAAAGAGCGCGAAGTAGCAGAGCCTGAGGAATTGGTTGAACAAGGTCTTACTCGCTTTATTGCACGAGTTAAGCTTTTCAAAGGCCGATTGAACGTTGTTCCTGATCACCCGCAGCTCAAAAAACTGCAACTTAAAGCGAAAGCAATGAAGGGTCTAAACCCTGAAACGCTTAAAGAAGGTGACTGGGTTGTTGCTCATATCGTTCAACACCCATTAAAAGGTGACAATGGTTTCTTGGCTCAGATCTCTGAGAAAATCACAGACGCTGACGACAAGATTGCACCTTGGTGGGTAACGCTGGCACAAAACGATCTACCAAACAGCGAGCCTGAAGGCATCGACAACTGGCTAATCAACGATGACGCCGATCTTGAACGTGTAGACATGACGCACGTCCCTTTTGTGACTATCGATGGCGAAAGCACAAAAGATATGGATGACGCGCTTTACGCGAAGAAGAAAGAGAACGGTGATTTTGAACTGACTATCGCAATTGCTGATCCAACGGCTTACATCTCTCCAGATGATGCGATGGATAAAGTGGCACGCGAGCGCGGTTTCACTATCTACCTTCCTGGTCGCAACATCCCAATGTTGCCTCGTGATCTTGCTGACAACCTATGTTCACTGATCGAGAACGAAGTTCGTCCTGCACTTTGCTGCACAGTAACGGTATCTAAAGGTGGCGTTATCGGTGATGACATTAACTTCTTCGCTGCAAACATCAAATCTCATGCTCGTCTTGCTTACGACAACGTATCAGACTGGCTAGAAACAGGTGCATCAGAGAAATGGCAACCATCAGAAGAGATTGCTGCAATTGTTTCTGATCTTCACCAATTTGCTCAAGCACGTTCAGCATGGCGCTCAGCAAACGCTGTTGTGTTCCCAGATCGCCCTGACTACCGCTTTGAACTGAGCGAAGATAACGATGTTGTCGCTATCCACGCTGACATGCGTCGTAGCGCAAACAAGCTGGTTGAAGAATCAATGATCAGCGCGAACATCTGTGCGGGCCGAGTACTAAAAGAGAGCTTCAACCAAGGTGTGTTTAACTGCCATTCTGGTTTCAAGGCTGAGAAAATCTCCGACGTTCTTGAACTGGTAAACCCGCAAGCGGAAACGCCGTTCACTGAAGAGCAAATCATTTCTCTAGAAGGTTTTGCTACTCTACGTCGTTGGTTAGGTTCTTTAGATAACAGCTACTACGACAACCGTATTCGTAAATTCCAAGCGTATAGCGAGATCAGCAATGAGCCTGCACCGCACTACGCGATGGGATTAGATATTTACGCAACTTGGACTTCTCCAATTCGTAAATATGGCGACATGATTAACCACCGTATGCTTAAAGCACACATCTTAGGTAAAGCGCCAATTCAAACACCAGATGAAACTATCGGTGATGAACTTGCCCTGCACCGCCGTCACCACGGCATGGCTGAGCGTAATGTTGGCGATTGGTTGTATGCTCGCACTCTAGCCAATGCTCCAGCAGAAGAAACTCGTTTCCAAGCTGAGATTTTCGATATTAACCGTGCAGGTATGCGTGTACGTTTACTTGAAAATGGTGCTGCTGCATTTATCCCTGGATCTCTCATTCTTAATAATAAAGAAAGAATAGAGTGCAACGGTGATATGGGTACTGTATCTATCGATAAAGAAATGGTATACAAACTGGGAGACGTTTTAGAAGTAGTTCTCTCTGAAGTTAATCAGGAAAACCGTAACTTAGTAGCAAAACCTACTCAAGTATTTGCGGACTTGCCTAGCGAGCCTGAAACGACAAACGAAACCGAAGCTTAAAGGCTTTAACAGCTACAGCTTTCAAGGTTACGGCTTTCAAGGTCAAAGCTATCAAGGTCAAAGCTATCAAGGTCAAAAGCTTCAAAGGTTCACTTCTAAAGGCGCTAATTATTAGCGCCTTTTTTGTAAATGTCTCATGCTTAAACAATACTTAAAAAAAACAATCAATAAGCAATCAATTTACAACGTCAAAGAAGCTCACTATGTCATCAATCACAGTTACTCAGTTCAGAAACTTCATTCCCAGGAGACGAGAACGTTATCCTGCTTCTAAAAACGGTATCTTTATAGTGTCGAAAGGCAGCATTTCTTTTGTGTTGCCCAATGGTACTCAAGCCTCGTTGCAAGCGGGAGATTTCACCCTTTACAATTCTGGTCAGATTAAAGACATCACGGTTAACACTGAAAATGGCGAATTCAGCGCAACCTGCTTAGATTTTGATTTGGCTATCTTTCAAAAGTTCATTAATCAGTTCAGCGATTTAGAGTCCGCTCGAATCCCAGACAAGTACATTAAGTTCAATCAAACGGATACTGAGCTCTGTCAGTTGAAAGATCTCATCATGTCACTGGCCAACTCTTCTTCTCAGAATGACTACGCACTCACTCAATTAGGCTTAAGTTTGCTGTCTTTGATGGTGGAACAGTACCCAGCTCTATTGGCTATTATTGCTCGAGCTTCAAGGTTAACCGTGACCCAAAGAGTCATTCATTACATCGAGCAAAACATTGAAAACAATATCTCTTTGGATACGCTCGCCAGTTACATGGGAATGTCACCGGCTACACTTAAACGTCGTTTATCGGCTGAAGATCTGTCGTTCTCAAACTTATTAAAGATAAAACGTATTGCTCATGCAGCCACTCAGCTAAGAACATCGGATAAGTCGATCACTCAAATCGCGTATGAGTCAGGCTTTAAAAGTGCCGCTCACTTCAGCACGGCCTTTAAAACGTATCACGGAAAAACACCAAAAGACTTCCGATCGCTAGTGGCACAAGCACAACTGCAGAGCGTAAAGCCGCAAGTTTAAAGAAACAAAGCGATAGATTGATGTGGACGTCTTAGTTGGGAACTGGTGTAAACCAAGTGGCTTCAATATTAAGCCACTTGGGTGTGGGATGAGATGATTTGGCTTTGGGATTCAGTGGTTGAGTTTTGATACTCATTGATTCAGCTTTGCGAGCAGGCCACCAGCAAACGTGAAAACAGAGTGACTATGACCAGAAGTACGATTTAGGGTCTTTTTCTATTTCCGCCAAAATAGCATCAAGATCCTTCGATTTAGGAAGGTACGGATACGGCCCCCAATTCACAGAGTCGGTTTCGACATCCCCTTCAAGCGGCACCATCACTAACCAACAAGACAGCGACTCATCAAAAGTCACGCAGACGATCTCGTTTGTATAATCACTGTGAGATGAGTCGAGTAGATAATGCGCCTGAGAAAACAGCACACCACCCTCACACTCTTCATATAGGGATTTGCCTAGCTCGACAGGTAAACTTCGATTTCGAGATGTACAGAGCCTCTCGGCCCCAATTAAAAGACGATTCAGCTCGATATGAATAACGGACATAACACCCCTTGTAACTTCATAGAAACTTCATAGAAACTTCTAAGTAGTGAATTCCTCTACTTAGCTTAGGACTCAACAAACATTTTAGCGAACAAGCGTAATCAAAATACCGGCCCTGCTCCCAGAAACGAATCTTGCTTTCGGAAACCCAGAAAGCTACGACTCATCAAGCGAACAGCTATACATCGAGAGTATGGAATTTCACAAAAGTGTCATATAACCGACCTATCATATGCGACAAATGTTATTAACTAGGAGTTGTTTATGTTACGAGTCGCGCTTGCCTCTCTTTTATCCTTAGCCCTGTCTTCTCATGCTGCTTTAGCACAAGAAACCACTATTTCGGGCTCCACTTCAGTATCACGAGTGATGGAT
The DNA here is from genome assembly GCF_041439475.1 of Vibrio sp. 1S139. Classification (NCBI taxonomy): domain Bacteria; kingdom Pseudomonadati; phylum Pseudomonadota; class Gammaproteobacteria; order Vibrionales; family Vibrionaceae; genus Vibrio; species Vibrio sp. 1S139. The sequence goes on along the minus strand of NZ_JBGOOD010000065.1, from coordinate 15,205 downwards.
GTATTAGCTGAGGAGTACAACAAGACTCACCCTGATAACTATATTGCGGTTCAGGGCATTGGTTCTACAGCAGGTATTACCATGGTTAATAAAGGTGTCTCTGACATCGGTATGAGCTCGCGTTATTTAACCGACCGCGAACAAGACGAGAAGTTGAAGGTATTTCCAATTGCCTTTGACGGCCTAGCTGTAGTAACTAACCGCTCAAACGCTGTAAGCAACGTTACACGTGAGCAGCTGTTCGATATCTACAAAGGCAAAATCACGAACTGGAAAGCTGTGGGTGGCGCAGATCAGCCTATCGCAGTTGTCACTCGCGAAGCGTCTTCTGGCTCACGCTATAGCTTCGAAAGCTTGCTTGGTTTAACGAAGATCATTAATGACCGTCTAGTGTCTGACATCAACCCAAATAACTTGGTTGTAAACAGCAACAGCATGGTTAAAACGATTGTTAACCATAACCCACACGCGATTGGTTTTATCTCTGTTGGTTCAATCGACCGTTCGATTAAAGCAATTACATTTGAAGGCGTAGAGCCAACATCTAAGAACATTGCTAACCACAGCTATGAATTGGCTCGCCCATTCTTGTTGCTGCACAAGACAGACTCAGTTTCTGACGAGAGCAAAGACTTCATCAAGTTCGTGAAGTCAAAGCAAGGGCAAGACCTTATCGAAGAGTACGGCTACACTCGCATTAAATAAGTGAGTGAGTTTTATCTTATGAAAAAAAAGAGAGAGCATTAAGCTCTCTCTTTTTTTTGGAATCTATATGGTTCGTTTAGAAGTGAAGTTGAATCACTGAAACGATCACAGCGCCAGGACGACGAATACCTTCGATTTCGACGCGAATTTCGCGTTCAATCTCTAGGCCTTTCTTAATTGGCGTTACTTTTGTTAGCGTACTTTTAGCACGAACATTACTGCCCGATTTAACAGGGTATGGGAAACGTACTTGGTTAAGACCAATGTTTACGACCATCTTCGCTGTTGGGAATTGAGACTTGTCAGGGTCAACACTGTCAGTCAATCGAGGAAGCAGAGATAAAGTTAAAAAACCATGTGCGATGGTTGTTTTGAACGGAGAGTCTGTTTCCGCTTTTTCAGGCTCAGTGTGAATCCACTGCATATCTTCAGTAACAAGGCCGAACTGGTTAATACGGTCTTGACTTACATTGATCCAGTCGCCAGTATGGATGACTTCACCGATCTGTTGATTAAGCTCATCAAACACAAGTTGTGCTTCTGGCTTAAGTACGATCGGCTGTTCCACCGGCATCTCTGGTGCATCTTCATTGACAGCAGGTTTGTGGTGATCACGAACCCACGCAAAGAAATGGCTATTTTGCGTACGATTAAGAAAGTCGCCCCAGTAATCTCTAAGAGCTGGAGACATCCATTGCATAAACTCTGAGTGTTGCGAAGACATGCTATCGCCTCGGTGTTTAAATAAATCAATGACTTTCATAAGAACCTCAATACACAAAAAATTTCAATATAACTTCGTAATTTTGAAACACTTCACACTATTGTGCAAATGTTTTCGAGCATACAACCGTTAGCTGAACCTTGTTAAAATCATATTAAACATATACTTACCAATAAAACATCATTTTATTACAAAACCCAAATTAGAGTGTTAGCTCTATCACATGACAAACATTTGTTTATATAAAAGGCGTTTTTATTCATAAGTGGAATAAAAAAGGCTTAGCGCAATGCTAAACCTTAGTTTTTACAAGGAATTAGTTTTCCGAGGGTTGGTCTTGTAAGAGACGAATCTTACAAGACACTCAATCCCCTATTCGTCATCAAGCGGAACCAGCTTGGTATTACCACCGTGTGCTTTCTCACGCTTACGTTGCACGAATGCGTAGAAGCCAGGGATTAGGAACGTACCCGCCAGTAACACACATAACAGGCCGCCGATCAGTGAAATACCCAAAGAGTTCTGACTCACGTGACCTGCGCCCGCAGCAAAGATAAGCGGGAAGATACCTAAGATGAACGACCAAGACGTCATGTTCACAGCACGGAAACGTAAAGTACCGCCCTTCACCGCCGCATCTTCAATCGGTGCGTCTTTCTCTTCACGCTCTACCTTTGCGAATTCCACAATCAAGATTGCGTTCTTCGCGGCCAAGGCTATCAAGAGAACCAAACCTATTTGTGCATAAAGGTTCAGCGGAGTGCCCGTTAGATTCAATGCCAAGAAGGAGCCTAAGGTTGCGACAGGTACCACGAGGATAATCGCAATCGGAATTGTCCAACTCTCGTATTGAGCCACCATAAACAGGTAGATGAAGATCAGAGCCAGTGCGAAAGCAAAGATCGCTTGGTTACCTGCTAGTACTTCTTGGTAAGCCATGCCTGTCCATTCGTACTGATACCCCTGAGGCAATACTTCTGCAGCTACGCGTTCCATTGCCGCAATCGCATCACCACTTGAGTAACCTTCTGCAGGTTGACCTTGAATCACGGCACTGCGGTACATGTTGTAACGCCATGCTACATCTGGTTCAAAGATCTGGTCGTAAGTCACCAATGTGCTTAACGGGATCATCTCGCCATTAGACGAACGAACGTGGAATCGTTGTAGGTCGTCCATGCTGCTACGGTGTTCACTGTCAGCTTGCATGGTTACGCGGAAGTTCTTACCAAACATGGTGAAGTCGTTCACGTACAACGAACCAAGGTTACCTTGTAGTGTTTGGAAAATTTCCGACAACGGAATACCTAATTGCTGCGCTTTCTCACGGTCAATATCGACATAGTAGTGAGGTACGTTCGCACGGAAAGTACTGAATGTGTGTGAAATCTCAGGCTGTTTGCTCGCCTCAGCTATCACGTCATTCATCACCATAGCAAGATCAGTACGGCTTCGGCCTAGCTTATCTTCAAGTACAAACTCGAAACCAGACGCGGCCCCCATGCCCGGAACTGCAGGAGGCCCCATCGCAAACACGACAGCTTGAGGAAGTTCAGTCGCAGCACGACCATTAATACGCTGTGAGATAGCCTGAGCAGAGTGTTGACCATCCAGTGCATTACGCATGTCCCAATCGTGAAGCTTGATGAACATTGACGCACCATTCGACGCAGAAGCGCCCGTCATAAATGCGTAGCCGTTAACCAGTGTTACGCCATCAACACCCGGCTCTTGTTCAACTATTTCAAGCAGCTGCTTAGTCACTTCTTCGGTTCGAGACAAGGATGCCGCGTCAGGAAGCTGAACGTTAACCAGCAAAATGCCTTTATCTTCTTGAGGTACAAACGCCGTAGACGTTGTCTTCGCAAAATAAGTCACAGCCGCCAAAGCCACAAAGAAGAAAGTGAACAGCAGAACGCCTTTCTTAACTAAGAAGCCAGCCACTTGACCGTATTTGTTAGTAACAGACTCTAGACCACGGTTAAATGCTTGGTACCAACGCGCCGTGTTACCACCACCCTGCTTAAGAACCAGTGAACACAATGCAGGTGATAGCGTTAATGCGTTAATTGAAGAGATAACAACCGCGATACAGATAGTCAGAGCGAACTGACGGTACATGATGCCAGTAATACCAGGAAGCATTGCAACAGGGATGAATACCGCAAGTAGAACCAAGGTCGACGTAATGATCGGCCCCGTGACTTCTTTCATCGCAATAAGCGTGGCTTTACGCGGTGAAATGGTTGGGTCTTTAGCCATTGTGGTATCAACGTTCTCGATAACCAAGATCGCATCATCTACTACGATACCAATCGCTAGTATCAAACCAAACAGGGTTACCGTGTTGATGGTGAAACCCGTCATCTGCATGATGGCAAACGTACCAATCAAAGATACCGGAATCGCAACTACAGGAATCAAGGTTGCACGCGCACTACCCAAGAACAGGTACGTTACCGCAATAACCAGCAAGATGGCTTCGATTAAGGTCTTTACTACCCCTTTGATCGACTCAGCAACAAACAGTGTAGTGTCGTAACTTGCTTCATACGCCACGCCTTCTGGGAAGTTCTTGCTTAAGTTTTCCAGCATCGCCATCACAGCTTTGCCACTTTCCAGCGCGTTAGCGTCTGATTGAAGTGACAGCGTTACGATCGACGCATCTTGACCACGGTATTTACCATTACCGTCGTAGAACTTTTTACCAAGCTCAACACGTGCAATGTCTTTTAAGTAAACCGTTGAACCGTCTTGAGTTGCACGAAGAACAACATTTTCAAACTCATCAGCTGTTTCTAATCGGCCTTTTGTTACCAAGTTGAACTGCACTTCTTGTGCGTTGTTATAAGGTGCAGCACCAATACGGCCTGCAGCAACTTGAACGTTCTGCTCTGCCAACGCGCGATTCACGTCTGAAGTGGTGATATTGAGGTTAGCCATTTTCTCAGGATCTAACCAAACACGCATCGCGTATTCACCATCACCCAACACGTTAACTTCACTGATGCCCTTCACACGAGCCAGTTGGTCTTTAATGTTTAGGTTAACGTAGTTGATCAAGAATTGATCGTCGTACTCACCGTTTGGCGAATAGAAGTTCAATACCATCAAAAGGTCTGGTGAACGCTTTTTAACGGTGACACCCACCATTCGAACTTCTTGCGGAAGCTTCGATTCGATTTGAGCAACTCGGTTCTGAACGTTGACCTGAGCCATATCTGGGTCAGTACCAACATCAAAGGTCACATTAAGGTTGTATGAACCATCGTTAGCGCTTTTAGAAGACATGTAGATCATATCTTCAACGCCGTTAACCGACGTTTCTATGGGGTCGGCTATCGCCTGTTCCACCACTTCAGCACTTGCGCCCGTGTAGAATGCCGACACACTGACCGACGGTGGACTAATTTTTGGATATTCAGCCACTGGCAAGATAGCGAGAGAAATCGCACCCGCCAGCGTTAAGATTATGGATATAACAAGGGCGAACTTAGGCCTTTGAATAAAGAAACGACTTAACATAAATAGTCCCCTTACTCAGCTTGTTCAGCAGAAGCTTGAATACGAACAGACATACCATTACGTACACGCTGTAGGCCTTGAGTGATGACTGCGTCGTTTTTCTCTAATCCAGAATGAACAATCACAACACCTTCAACCTGACGACCCATTTCGATGTTTCTGCGCTCAGCAACGGGTTCGGCTTCTCCTTCAACTAATACCATCACGAAGTCGCCTTCGAGGTCGGTTTGCACTGCACGACGAGGAATAGTCACAACATCAATAGGTTGTTTTTCACGTAGATCAACGCGAACGTGTTGGCCTGGAAGTAGTTGCTGATTCGGGTTATCAGCAATCGCACGCATCGCGATCGTACCAGTATTAAGGTTGATACGGTTGCCCAAGAAGTCAAGCTGACCTAGATGTTCGAACGCTTCACCGTTCTCAAGCATGATCTGAACTTCAACACCTGCAGAGTCGCTGCTGCCATCGCCTTCGATGCGGTCCATACCCAGCTCAATACGCTCACGCTCACTGATGCTGAACGATGCATGGATTGGGTCTAGGCTAACCAAAGTTGTCAGAACACCTGAAGACGGTGAAACTAGGTCACCTTTACTTACTTTAGTGTCACTGATTCTTCCAGAGAAAGGCGCGATAATTTTGGTGTGAGAAAGTTGGACATTCGCGGCGTTTAACTGAGCTTGGCTTGCTTCTAACTGTGCTTGAGAACCTAATAGGTTTGCCGTTAATGCATCAAATTCAGATTGAGAAATACTGCCCTTAGGAAGTAGGTTCTTACCACGATTGAAATCAAGTTCGGCTTTTTTAAGGTTGGCATTCGCTTGAGCAACAGCCGCTTTCGCGCTTGCTACTTCTGCTTCAAATGATGAAGGCTCAATTGAGTAAAGCAATTGCCCCTTCTCGACCATTTGGCCTTCTTTGAAATGGCGGCTTTGCAGGTAGCCAGAAACTTGTGCAGTAATTGCCGTGTCTTCAACGGCTTCAATACGACCGATGTACGACTTACTTTGTTGGTGAGAAACGACGCTAACATCCTGTACAGCTACGAGAGGTAAAGGCGCTTGCTTGGCATTCTGAGCATCTTGCCCACATCCAGCAAGAATAAGAGAGCTTGCAAGAGCCGTAAGGATTAACTTTTTACGCATGGTTATACCGTCACTTATGAGAAATTGAACAGCATAAAAGTTACGTAACACAATTGCTTCAAATGTCCGAGGAATATCAATTATAACTGGCCAAAGTGTATCAATATGTTAATTGAAACCAAGTGCTTATAAAGTGATTACAAACACGCTACAATTCCTAAGTAAATCAATCTCTCAGCTTTTGTTCTCTATGGATATTGTCTAACATAATGTATTGTCAGACAGATAAGCATTCACATTTAATTGTTAAGGAATTCTCATGATTTCAAAATGGGCTAAACGTTTCTATCAAATGGCGGAATTGGTCGGTTCTTGGAGTAAAGATCCTTCAACTCAAGTCGGCGCCGTAATCACTAAGCACAACCGCATTGTTTCTGTTGGTTTTAATGGCTACCCACATGGCGTGTCTGATAGTGCGGATACTGATGACAGAGAGATGAAGTACCTCAAGACACTTCACGCTGAAGAAAATGCGATCTTATTCGCCAAGCGTGATTTGGACAGCTGTGAAATCTGGGTGACTCACTTCCCTTGCCCAAACTGCGCAGCGAAAATCATCCAAACCGGTATTTCTGCGGTTCACTGCCCAGAGCAAAGTGAAGACTTTCTTTCTCGCTGGGGAGACAAAATCAAAGTGAGCCAAGATATGTTTGAACAAGCAGGCGTAAAAGTCGATTGGTTGCCACTGGCTGACCTAGATTAAACGAACAGATAGTTAGAACAAAAAAGCCGAGAGTCGATATTATCGCTCTCGGCTTTCTTTTGTTTGGGGCTCAGCGGACTGCAGGATTAAGCACTGACAGGAAATGCTTCAGCGTATGCTTCCATGAAATCTTTACGAATCTCTTGCTCTAGATGAACCGCCTTCTCGGTTGGACAGAAAATCATAAAATGGACTTCTTGCTCACCTGTCGAACTGCTTGTGATATGGATGTGAGGCTCAGAACCCGGAAGGTCAACACCAGCGAGCTTTTCGATCACACCGTTGTAACGGCGAGCAACATCGATAAACTCTTCGCAATGCTCTTCAATTTTCACAATAAGACCCGACAGCATAGGGTATAGGTTTACAAAGTCTTTCACCGTCACAAAAAAGTTATGATAAACATAACGCTTCATGAAGTTGAGGTTCTTAACCGGATAAGTGAAGAACATGCTATTAGGCAGCGTGGCTGTCTTGCCAGTGAAGTGATATTGCCCATGATACAAATCGATTTCTTGAATCACGGTCGCCATCAGATTGTGCTCAATCACTTCACCGCTGATTTTACCCACTTCGATCCAGTCGCCGATTCTAAATGAACGAGAACTCGCACGCTGAATAGAACCGGTGAAACACAAAATGATCTCTTTTGAAGCCACTACTATCGCAACAGCAATGGCCGTGACAGATAGCGCAAACTCGCTGATTTCGGATTTCCACAGCACAAATAACGTCACAACAATAATCGCGAATGTGCCGTTTTTGGTTCGTGACATCCAGTTACGTTGGTCTTCACTAAGGAAAGCAACATCACCTCTTATTTGAGATAAGGTGATTCGGCGAATGATTAAAATAATAGTGATAATCAACGCACTAAAAATAAACTTATGAGCGAGTAGAAAATCAATTACTTGCCACACTTTTTCCATTACTTATTCCTTAGCATTACAACGACGAGCTTTACAACGATTAGCGGAGACTTCGCTATGAAAAAGCGCTCAAAAATAGAGCGCTTTTTTACGTGCCTAAATCAGCTATTGGTAAGGCTATCATTTTATCTTGGCAGAAGTAATAAATTGGCCAAAAGTTTCACACCAAATCACAACCGTATTAAATCGATTAAGATCAGTACCTTCGGGAAGCTCAACCATAAAGCGGTCGAATGTTTTCACATCTCCGACTCTCAATAACTCGTTCTTGCTGTCATTGAAAGCGTGCTCGGTTTCAATGAACTTAGGCGAGAGATAAACCTTGTAATCAGGTCCCGGCGCCAATTCACCTTCAAAAGCGATCGCACTTTCGGATACTGAGACGATGCCTTCTCCCCAGTGCAAGAAGTCACTGTCTTGTCGATCTTTAGTGAACTCGCCCGTGTAGATAGCCTGCTCACTGATCGCTTCAACAGAACTTGAGGAAGGAGAATCAGGCTCAATCAAGATAGGCAATGCGTAAACACCTAGCCCAAAACCAACAGCACCCACGGCTAAGTGGGTGCAAAGTAAAACTAACTTTTTCATCGCGTACTCCCTTATGCTTAAAGAGAGTATTATTGAATACTCTCAAAAATACAAAGAGATATAACGCTCTGATGTTCTATTTTTGGTAATGCGTTGCTGTACGTTGAGACAATTCGACAATCACTTTTACCGCTTGCTCCATGCCTTGAATGGTAATGAACTCATGAATACCGTGGAAGTTGTAACCGCCAGTAAAGATATTCGGACATGGTAGCCCCATGAAAGATAAGCGAGCACCGTCTGTACCACCTCGGATTGGTTTAACCATTGGCTTGACATTGCACTCAATCATCGCCTGCTTGGCCAATTCGATAATATCTTGATGCGGTTCAACCATCTCTTTCATGTTGAAGTAGCTATCGGTTAGCACCAGCTCAACACGGCCTTTCTCAAGGCGCTCATTCAGCTCATCGACTTTCTGCTGCATGAATGCTTTACGCGCTTCTACACCCTCACGTTCAAAATCACGGATGATGTATCCCAGTTCAGAGCGAGCCACACCCATTTCCGCCGATTTCAGGTGGTAGAAGCCTTCATAACCTTCTGTGCACTCTGGTGTTTCTTGCGCAGGCATCATCAATTGGAATTGCGCTGCAATGTTCATCGAGTTCACCATTTTATCTTTTGCGGTGCCCGGGGGAACGTTCACGCCATGACAGATAACATCGGCGCTCGTGGCATTGAAGTTCTCAAATTCCAACTCCCCTACTGGGCCACCATCGATGGTGTACGCCCACTCGGCGCCAAATTTTTCAACGTCAAACAGGTTCGCACCGCGACCAATCTCTTCATCCGGCGTGAAACCAATGCAGATGTCGCCGTGTTTGATGTCTGGATTCGCTTTCAGGTAAGCAATTGCACTGATGATTTCAGCGATGCCCGCTTTGTTGTCGGCACCAAGCAGAGTTGTGCCGTCAGTCGTAATCAGGTCGTGACCATGTAAAGAATCAAGATCTGGATACTGGCTTGGGTTCAAACTCTCGCCACTTTCCCCTAATTCAATCGTTCCACCTCGGTAATCTTTAATCACTTGTGGTTTCACGTTGGCGCCTGATGCGTCAGGAGCGGTATCCATGTGCGCCACAAAGCCAATCGCAGGCACATCGTAATCGACATTCGACGGCAGTTTCGCCATCAAGTATCCATTGTCATCTAAAGACACATCAACTAAGTCTAATGCCACCAATTCTAACTTTAAGGCTTCAGCAAAGGTAATTTGACCCGGTGAACTTGGGCATTGCTGATTAGAAGGATCGGATTTGGTATCAAAAGTAACGTAATTCAGAAAACGTTCTACAAGCTTTTCCATAATTCATCTCACCATGGATTAAGTAATTGATTTACTGACTTAATTATTATGTCGATAAGTGATACATCGTTAAATAAATACGAGCACAGAGTCAGTAGCGAGGGTTTTCATCTTACGCCCCTGACCATGTATGTAATTGCTCTAAATCATTATTGTGCGAAATTAGATGCGCTTCCTATACTTGAAAACAGAGGGTTTCGTCAGTTCAACATTGCATACGGATGATAAGAGATCGCTTTGTACGCATTCTACGCCCTCCGCTCTCAGCCTAACAAAAGTACAAAGTGGATGATGATCACAATTTATCCTTGATGCAGAATCTGTCATACGTTACACGGAGACACAGTTATGACGATTAATAAATATTTCATTTTCTCTCCTCAAGCCTCTGAGGAAACGCTTCGACCAGTATTAACTGAGAAAGAAGTTCAAAGGCAGGAAGCTCTAAGACAGGCGCAGATCCAGGGTGGATTAGACACAAACGCGACCTCGTAACTCAATGAATACCTAGCACTATTAAGACCCCTATAAAAAAGCTCTACGCTCTATCCGGTAGAGCTTTTTTTTATTTTTGATCTGTTCTCCTCTCCCCCACTCCCAAACAAGCTGAACATTAAACCTTCGCTCATTGCTTGTTGTTCTTCACTTCTCGATCACCAATTGGCTCATAGTTTCTCGCGAATGTATTTTCACGCATTGCACACACTAGCTTGCAGCGCTGAGAAATGACTCACTAAACTCCCCGATGCCATACCTTGTCGTGTCATTTTGTGCTAATAATTCATATTCGTTTTCATTCCTCACTCGCCCTCTTTTCAAAACTATAATGCGAGTACCAGAGAACCTAACCACAGGAACCCCGAATTCAATGGAATATTCAAAGCTAGGAAGTAGTCAAATTCCCGTTTCCCGTATCTGTCTTGGCAGCATGACTTGGGGGCTACAAAATACGCAGCAGCAAGCCGACCAACAGATCGAATACGCATTAAGCCAAGGTATTAACTTTATCGATACTGCAGAGATGTACGCGGTTCCACCTTCTCCAGATACCTACGGAAAAACAGAAGCGATCATTGGTAACTGGTTATCGCGTAACCCACAGCGTCGACAAGAGTTGATCATTGCGAGCAAAATTGCCGGGCCAGGGCTTCCTTGGGTTCGAGATGGCGGCCCGATAACGGGTGAAGCGGTGATCGCAGCCGTTGACGCATCATTAAAACGCCTACAAACAGACTATATCGACCTTTACCAACTTCATTGGCCAAATCGTACAACGCCTCACTTTGGTAAGCATTTCCCGAATCACATTCGATTCAGTGATATTGACCGAAAGCAGCATGAAGCTGAGATGTTGGAAATCCTACAAGCACTGGCAAGCTGCATTAAGGCGGGGAAAATTCGCCATGTCGGGCTTTCAGATGATTCTACTTGGGGCATTAACACTTACCTCAAGCTGAGTGAAAAACACGATTTGCCACGTATGGTTTCGATTCAGAATGAATTTAGCCTACTGCACGCAAAAGACTGGCCATATCTGATTGAGAACTGTGTGCATGAAGATGTAGCTTACCTGCCATGGTCACCTTTAGCTGCAGGCATGTTGAGTGGAAAGTACATTGATGGCGCAAGACCGGAAGGCAGCCGTTGGACTTACATGCAACGTAAAGGCATTTTCCGTGACACTGAATCTGCCAACGAAGCGGTTAAAGGCTATGTTGAAGTAGCAAACGCTCATGGATTTACTCCGAGCCAACTGACATTGGCATGGTGTAATCAAGTTGATGGGGTGACGTCCACCATCATCGGTGCAACGACCATGGAGCAATTAAAAGAGAACGTAGCCGCTTTTAGTAAACCGCTATCAGAAGAAATCCTGACTGATATCAACACAGTATTTAAACGCTATCCTGCTCCGTATTAGGCTGTCAGTTCAGCTTAACTTAGGTGAGTAAATCCCATAAGAGCGCGCTATTTAGTGCGCTTTTCTTTTTTAAGTGAGTTGCTTTTGCTTTTTATGTAGATCGCATTGAGTCATCACGCTTTTGGTTCGCTAACCTTTGCTCTATAATGCGCGGGCTTATATCTAGGATAAAAACATGATTTCAAAAAACCAATTAAAACTCCTTCGTGCTTTGGGCCAAAAGAAACAACGTAAAGCCCACGGCCTGTTTCTAGTTCAAGGTGAAAAGAACGTTCTTGAGCTGTTCAATAGTGACTTAGTCGTGAAGAACGTCTTTGCTACCGCTGATTTCTTATCTGAAAATCACGCATCACTGATTGAGTTTGATTGTGTTGAAGCCTCACTGGATGACCTAACCAAAGCGAGCACTTTGGTAAGTAACAATGCAGCGATTGCGGTTGTTGAGATCCCAACGTTTGAACTACCAGAAGCGACAGGACTGATGATTGCACTTGATGGCGTTTCAGACCCTGGCAACCTAGGTACGATTATTCGCGTAGCAGACTGGTATGGCATCAAGCATATCGTTGCGAGCAGTAATTGCGCAGACCCATACAACCCTAAAACTATCAGCGCGACTATGGGCAGCTTTGGCCGAGTACACGTAAGTCAAACTGACTTACCAGCTTACTTAGAGCAAGCGAATCTACCGGTTTACGGTGCATTTTTGGAAGGCGAAAGTGTTCATAAGACTGACTTCACTGCAAATGGCATTTTGCTGATGGGCAGCGAGTCTCACGGTATTCGTGAACACGCCGCTAAATACGTGACAGATAAGATTACGATTCCAGCATTCGGTGGCGCAGAGTCTTTGAACGTTGCAATGGCGACTGGCATCATTCTCGACAACATGCGTCGTCAGCACAGCTAGGTCTCATAAGCTAACGATCCAGTCGACAATGTTCAAATATTAAAAAAGGCGTATTGATTAAATCAGTACGCCTTTTTATCTAAGTTCTTTTCAACAATTACTTTTCTAGCATTGCCAACTTATCAGCGACACCATTCCACTTCTCAGCGTCATCCATTGGTGCTTTTACTTCCGTTTGTACCGGCCAGATTTCGGCAAGCTCTGCGTTCACTTCGATAAAGATTTTTTGATCTTCTGGTAGCTCATCTTCTTGGAAGATCGCTTGAGCATCACATTCAGGTACACATAAACCACAATCAATACATTCGATTGGGTTGATTACCATGAAATTTGGGCCTTCATGGAACGCATCTGCGGGGCACACTGCCACACAGTCTGTGTATTTACATTGAATACAATTATCGCCTACGACAAATGCCATGATGCTCTGCTCTATAAGTTAGTCAAAATTGAAGAATGGGGATAATACTCATCCCAAAGCAAAATTCAACATCATACGGCTCTAATATCGTGTCTATTTGCTCCATGTTTCCAAATTAGTATGACAGATAAATCAATTTCTCGTAAAATGCGCGCCATTGTGAGCTTATCGCTTCTTTCAACATCAGCGTTTTCATCAAACTCTGTATAAAGAAACGAACTAGCTAAGACACCTATAAAAACGAGACATCGAAATGATACGTTTAACCGAAATTAAACTCCCACTAGACCATGAAGAGTCTGCTATTCAAGACGCTATTGAAGCGAAACTTGGTATTAACTCTGATCAGGTACTCTCTTTTAATATCTTTAAACGTGGCTACGATGCTCGTAAGAAATCAAAGATCTTACTTATCTACACGCTTGACGTTCTCGTTGAAAACGAAGTTGAGTTGTTGGAACAATTCATTAGCGACCCGCACGTAAAAGTAACTCCTGATATGGAGTACAAGTTTGTTGCTAAAGCCGTTGAAAACCAAACTGAACGCCCTGTGGTTATCGGCTTTGGCCCTTGTGGTTTGTTCGCTGGCCTAGTGCTTGCTCAAATGGGTTTCAACCCAATCATCGTTGAGCGTGGTAAAGAAGTTCGTGAGCGTACGAAAGATACCTTTGGTTTCTGGCGTAAGCGTACGCTGAACACAGAATCAAACGTACAGTTTGGTGAAGGCGGCGCAGGTACTTTCTCTGACGGTAAGCTGTACAGCCAAGTTAAAGATCCAAAGCACTACGGCCGTAAAGTAATTGAAGAGTTCGTTGCTGCGGGTGCACCAGAAGAAATTCTATACGTAAGTAAGCCGCACATCGGTACCTTTAAACTGGTTACCATGATCGAGAAAATGCGTGCTTCTATCATTGAACTCGGTGGCGAAATCCGTTTCAGCACTCGCGTAGACGACGTTCACATGGAAGATGGCCAAATCACTGGTCTAACACTTTCTAACGGCGAAGAGATCAAATCTCGCCACGTAGTACTGGCTGTTGGTCACAGTGCTCGTGACACATTCGAAATGCTACACGACCGTGGCGTTTACATGGAAGCGAAGCCTTTCTCTGTTGGTTTCCGTATCGAACACAAGCAATCAATGATTGATGAAGCTCGCTTCGGTAAAAACGCAGGCAACCCAATTCTAGGTGCGGCGGACTACAAGCTGGTTCACCACTGTAAGAATGGCCGCACTGTATACAGCTTCTGTATGTGCCCAGGTGGTACTGTGGTTGCTGCAACGTCTGAAGAAGGCCGCGTAGTAACAAACGGCATGAGCCAATACTCTCGTGCAGAGCGTAACGCAAACAGCGCGATCGTAGTTGGTATCGACCCAGAACGCGATTACCCAGGTGACGCACTGGCTGGTATCCGTTTACAACGTGAACTAGAAAGCGGTGCTTATATTCTTGGCGGCGAAAACTACGATGCACCTGCACAGAAAATCGGTGACTTCCTGAAAGGTCGCGATCCAAGTGCAATCGGTGAAGTACAACCGTCTTTCACACCGGGTATCCATCTAACAGACATTTCAAAAGCGCTGCCTGATTTTGCTATCGAAGCGATTCGTGAAGCAATCCCAGCGTTCGAGAAGAAAATCAAAGGTTTCTCTACACCAGACGGCCTACTAACAGGTGTTGAGACTCGTACGTCTTCTCCTGTATGTATCAAGCGTGGTAAAGACTACCAAAGCATCAACCTTAAGGGCTTCTTCCCTGCAGGTGAAGGCGCAGGCTACGCAGGCGGCATCCTGTCTGCTGGTATCGATGGTATTAAGGTTGCGGAAGCACTTGCACTGTCAATGGTAGAACAGAACCAAGCAGAGAAGATTGAGATCGCTTAAGCGCTTTCGATAAAGCAAAGCTAGATCGCGATCAACCAAAACTAAAAATCCAGTGCCTTGTCGACACTGGATTTTTTTATTGCATAAAGGTATCTAAAATTATTTAGTCACGACTTCGGCAGCGTTACTTACAAGTCTCTTTTGACCAATTCACACCATCATCTGAACACTCAAATAAACTTGTCCCATTCTGGTAGTAATAACCTCTAGTCCAGTTCCCTTGGGAATATTTAGACGTTATCGTTTGAGTGTAATGCCGCGGTTGGTGAAGTACGTGACAAACACCATCACCACACACCTCCGCCCAGTCTTGGATGCTGAATGCCCCAGTAAGAGCCAGTAAACCACTAGTGAGATATGAAGAGAATGAACTGAGTTTATCGTATCCGCCCCATGAACCCACGGGGCGACTTGTCAGTGTTTGAAGTTCCAAGGCA
>NZ_JBGOOD010000064.1:0-26751 GCF_041439475.1 Vibrio sp. 1S139 | reverse complement strand
CTCTATCCCTTCTCTCTGCCGCTCCTTAAGAAGGGATCGCTCAAATTCCGCAAATACCCCCATAACTGAGAGCAAAAGCTGGGACATCGGAGAATCATTATTAGTAAATGTAAGTTTCTCTTTGCAGAACTGGATATCGACGCCCTTCGATGTCAGGTTTCTGACGAGAGTACGAAGGTCATCAAGATTTCTTGCAAGGCGATCCATGCTATGGATTATGATGGTATCGCCTTCTCGCGCAAACTGGAGCATTTCTTCGAGCTGAGGCCTATCGATATTCTTTCCCGATGCCTTATCGATAAAAGTTCTGTCTGTGGCAATACTGTCAAGCTGACGATCTGGGTTCTGGTCAAATGAGCTTACCCGGATATATCCAATTTTCTGTCCTTTCATTACGTTTCTCCCATAAAGTGTCAAGATAGGGTTATAGACGTTTATAGTTCGTTGTCAATGTTTGTGAAAACACACCCTATTTTGACACACTTTCTATAACTCGCCTGACGTCAATATAGGGTATACTCCAGATAGTCAGGTTGATAAAATCAGTAAGTCATTTTATCAACATTCACTATGAGCCTTTGGCTAGTCAAAATGTCATTTCAAGCAGTTAATTGAACAAAACACCTTTCTAGAAATAATAAACACTGAAATTATTGGTATGCTCATTTTTATTTATTATGAAAGTAGACTCCCATGAGATATGAATCCGCTCCTGTAGCTCCAGAAGAAAGGCAAGAAACCACAAGAGAACGAGCAGCTCGTCAACGCCGAGAGCGTCAGGAAGAGCTGAGATATACCGCGAGCGATGAGAAACGATGGAAGGAGAATCGTGAAAGGGTTCTTCGAGATAGACAAGATGCGGGGTTAGGACAAATCTCTCAAGGATTGAAAACGCCTCTAGTTCTGAGTGAACCGACCGCTCCCCTCCAAACTGTTGAACCAAATGTCATTGACGTTAATTCTAGCAACATGCATTGGCCTCCTTACAATTTCCTCGCTAAAGAGGGAGAGAAAGAGATTCATGTTCGATATACGCAAGATGTTGTAGAAACTACGGTTCTAGCCCCTGAAGAGTGGAAAGAGTTTTTTGATGCGCTCGATAAAACTCAAAATATCGGTAGTGCAATGAAAGGCACTTACGATGCATTCGATACCGCTAAAAAATTAGGTGGTTTGGGGGTTACTGCTTACGTAAAAACACATAACGGAGTCGATTACCTGATATTGAAAGGCTACAAACAGCACATGAAAACGCTGTTAGCGGGTAACCGCTTTAAGGCGTCAAACCCTCAAGTGGTCAAACTTAGCTTAGGTGCTCTTGATTCAGTAAAAGGTATGGCTCGTTATGTAAAAGTCACTGCACCTATGGAAATATTGGTTGGTTCAGCCATTAACGTTTTACAGTATGTGCTCAATGATGAGTACACATTGAAACAGTTAGGCGTTGATCAAGCTAAAATATTTATGAATATATTAATTGCTTCAGGTCTAGCTTTAGGAGCTGCTGCACTTTTCCCTGTGATTGCTTCAACTGCTGTGTATTCGGGTGTAACACTTGTTGTATCTAGTTTTTCTGTGTGGGTATTAGACAAAACCATCGATTTCGAATCTAAGTTTATCAATAAGGTTTTGGAGGCTTTTGAATGAGATATAAAATCATTTGGAGCTTAACAGCGCCTTTACTATTGTGCGCTTATGCTTGGCTTTGTTGGCAGCTTGTTATGCCATTATTCAAGTCAACTTCAGTTGTCTTATATGAACCTATTGGTTATATATTGGCAATATTATTTGCCGGCTTTGGAGGTCTATTAGTTCTTTTTTACAATCGATTTTTTGAACTGTTCTCTTCTAAAAAGAAAGAGTTACCTAAAATTAGCATGAGAATTATGTTTATAGGTGGTGGGGTTATTGGGCTAGTTATTAATATTGCAATTTATAATGTTGTGATAAAACCTAACAACATGATCGAATGCCCCCCTAAAATTGGCTACAAAAAGAACCTAATGCGTGACTATGTATCTGATCTTTCCTTGTGCGAGAAGTTCTAGAGTCTGTCGATTAACATAATTTGTTTAGTGCGTATCAACCCCTCCAATAAGCGCAAGCTCACTGCTTGCGCTACTCCCTACAAATCCGAAACGACCTTATTGAAATACGACTAAGGAAATAGGTCATAGCTGTCAGCCTTTATAAATAAAGGATTAACAGCTTATCTCTGAAATAACTGCAACCCCCGATATAGTAGAATGAACTTTTCGAGGAAATGTGCGCAATACCCCAATTTTGGATCAACTGTACGCCCGCTGACGAAGCCGCTAGGTCATGCGTGAGGCCCGATTCCGCCCCTTGGACGGTGGATCGCCTTGGGTATGAAGCCGGGCAGCGCACAGTCACGATAAACGGACAATCTCGTGACATTGCGTACGCGAAGTTGACGTTTCCTTTATCAAGCACGGCTATCCAACCGATTCACCGCGCTAAGTGGGCCACCGAGCTGCTTAAAATCCCTTACGCCAAAGCAGAGCCGGACGGAGACATCACCGTGATGGTGTACGACCCGTTACTCTCTCAGCTTTACGACGCCTTCTTACAGCATGACGGCAGTGTGCCGCTCAGCGACGATTGGGATGTGGGCGGGGAGTATGGCATTACCAACGCCAGGGACTATACGATTTTAAACTCTGACGGCACGCAAAAAATCGTCAGTAAAGGATTGGTGAACGTGGTAAGCGTCCAGCATGGCGAGCGGGTGTACAAACCCGCCTGCCCCGAGGGTACCACTCCCGACATTATGCTCAGTATCGGCAATATCTACATTGCTTCAGATTATGAGCTCACCGGCAGTCAAAAGCCCTATTTGATCACCACCACGAGCGACTATTGGGACGTCGGCTTGGAGGTGCGAGTCAAATCATTAATCACCGGTGATTTAACCAAAAGTAGTTCTGGTGAAATTACCGCTTTTACTCAATGCAAATAAGCATTGATTCAACCAAAAGGAAACAACCATGAAAAAAGTCTTACTCTTACTGCCTTTGTTGTGTCTCAGCACCGGCGTATTAGCGAAAGTGACCTATGAAGACGCGCTCGAGTCGGCACGGCCTTATGAAGAGGCCAACGCAGCGGTGCACAATCCGCCGGATAATTTTGGTTTGAGCGACCGCGAATTTGATCCTGATGCGAATGATGGGGATTTTGGTCGCTGGAAACCATTGAGCAGTCGCCCAAACACCAGTTCATTTATTATGTTATCGGGGAGCTCTACCGGGTATGAATGTGCACCGAAAGGCGTTTATGGCGTTCAAACCTACGACAGTTGCGACGGGAGCAATCAAAACAACACCACCTGTCACGACAACGAAGCTTACTATCATTGTGAATAATTAAGCGGATAAACGGCGCTCAAGGACGAGCGTTTTTTAAGTTCATTAAAGTATGCTTTTCGATCATAAAAAGCGATTTCATAGAACTAATGATCATAGATAAAACAGTGAGATAAACTCGTTTCACAGCGTCTGTTTTGGTATAATAAATCATCAACCACATCACGGTTTTCAGGAATACATCATGAAGCATCCCGTATTATCACTATTGAGTTTGACCCTATTAAGTTCATCAGTTTGGGCGGTGGACAATGGCACACCTGTCGACTGGACAGCGCAAGATAACGCGGTGCGTTTAGAAAGCAGCGCCAACAATGGCAACTGCACGGCCACTTTAGTCGCTGGTCGTTACGTATTAACCGCTGCGCACTGTTTAGATGGTAATGGATTGGATAACGTCATTACCGCTTCTGGTGACACCGTCTCATTTAGCCAGTTTTTGATGCACCCCAACTTTGTGGAAAATGGAGGATTTTCTGATGAAGATGTTGGCCTTGTGACTCTAGACACTCCTCTTGATTATTCTGCGATTCAGTTTTTAAACATCGATGACCGCGTTGAAAATGAGCCTATTTCTATTGCCGGATTTGGTGGCACCATTGAGACACTCAACGCTGTAGATTTTACATTCAGTCATTACAACAATAATTACCATTTTGCTCTGTACGCCGATGTGGTTGAGGAAGACTCACACACCACCGGTGGAGACTCGGGCGCAGCGTGGATTAATCAGGCTAATGACATCATGGCGATTCATAAGGGAAGTGATACAACGGTACATTGGGATCCTGATGGTAATGAATATTTCACTAGAGAAACTTACGGTACAGACATTCAAGCTGTACAAGGCTTTATTACTGGGAACATTGACGCATGGCATTATCCGACCCTAGCAGAGGTGAACGGACGCACCACCATCACCGTTCAATCTCTGCATCAAAATGGCATTACCGATACCGCCTATGTTCAAGGTAACATCACGCTGATTCCTGAAAGCAGTACGTGTGTTACTCAAGCACTTATCAACCCTTTTGAACAATGTACCTATGTGATTGAAGGGAGCAGTGGAGAAGAAGGTCAATTGTACCTCTCAGATTCAGAAGTGATTCACATCAATAAACCGAAAGTAGATAATGGGGGCGGAAGCTCTTCAGGCAGCGGTGGTTCTCTCGGCTTTTTATCTCTATTAGGATTAGCTGTTTTTGGACGTTTAAGAAAGAGATAGCTCTGATATGGATTACAAAATTAACGACCCTGTTATATTGGAAATGCTCGATGGTAATGATTGGCGCGTGATACGCACCACCTACCGTCAAGCCATACGACTACTCAGAAAAACGCATCATCGAGGGTATTTGTTGTACCGCGAAGGACAGCGGTGGGATGCAAAAGCCTGACGCTTTCACTTTGTTCAATTGTCGGCTTCATCTTGCCCCAACAAGCGGGGCTTATTGCCGTCAAAATGAACCTTATGGGATAATCTTGTGATACTTTTTATCAACACACTCTTACTTTTCATTTTCCTACATAGATTATTGACCTTCTCTCATGCCCCTTCCGCAAAGCTAAATTTGATTAGGGGGATCAAAGGTGTCGTCATTTTAATGGTCGTCACGGTCTGGTTGATGCCGCTTCATCTCCCCTTATTCCTCAATGGCGGTGTTCTTCTTTTCACTGCGTGGATAGGTTTTGGTTACAGTGTAAGGATCGCTTTGAATGATCTCACCTTACTCAACCTAACCCCGTCCTTAAAGAAAAACCAATACCATGTTCACCTTTCAACGGCGATCTATCCTTTTACAAGAGATACGTACCGAGAGCTCGAACTATTGATTGAATTGCTCCCAAAATACAGTGGGCAATCATTAATACTAACGTCACCTCTACTGAGTAAGCACGGCTCACTCTTTAACATTGAACAATTGAAGCCACTCCCTGTGAGTATCAAGGCTTCTTATCATTCTTATTGGCGTTCACCGCTAGCGTTTCTGGTATTGTGTTATTACAAGTACATCCAGCGTGAAACTATTCTTATGCATTCCGATTTATCAAGGCAATGTCGAATACATTTAACGTTGCCTAGAGTCGATGGCGTCTAAAGAGGTAATATCAATATGAAAAACTTGGCTGGTCATGACATTTCCCTGTTTCTTTTTCGGTTTGTTCTTCATCGTAGAGGGATCAATTTTGTCATGAATGAGTCGATTGCGGAGGATTTATACCCGGAGACCGAGCTAAAACTCAAACCTATCGTACACGCCTGCTCTGAAACTCTCTTGCGCTATAAAGACCAATGTTGCGGGGAAACCATCATGGACGGTAATCTATTGGTGGATGGTGACTTTGAAGTGATGCTATCGCCAGGGCTGGGCCGACATTTCATTCTGGAAGAGAAAAAGAACCTTTTCTCTGATGCTCATGAGATTGCTAAGTTGCTGATGGATGTGATGGACAGGCGAACGATTGAGATTGACTCTGGGGAGTATCTAGGTCCCCAAGCCATGATCAGCTCTATCGGTCGTACGGGAATGAACCTTCAAGGGCTTGAATCGTTGGGGAACCGACAACAAAACACCTTTATCACTCAACTTCCTCAACTCTCCAAGGATGTCCTTCCCGATGGAGTCAATGCTAGAGTCAGCTATGATCATCGTGGACATTGCCTGATGTTTTTACACGATAACTTCGGCGTGATAGGAAAGGTCGTACTGGTTGATGGATTCATGCCTAATATCATGGCTGAATTGTCTAAAGAGCGCTCAGAGTATGTTGATATCAAAAAGACACTAATGGAACAAATCCTTACCGCGATTGAAGTTGAGTTAATCATTCAAGTTTCGTCGTCGAGCTCTACCTTGCGTTATTAAACAATATCGAGCGGTTAGGAAAGGAAGTGCGAAGTATTTTCTTTTCTGACTGCTGTGCAGGTAGGGCGCAGCCCGTAGGACGGCATAGAGTCCTGTTAAAAATGGTCAGGAGCTGCATGATCAGATAGATTCGTTTATTATGTGCACCATCCACTGTTAATAACCTCACCTTTATGCCCACGACCAAACCTAGCCTAGTCAAAGCCAATTTCAAACGATTCATGCGTAACCCCAAATTACGTATTGAAAAAGCACAATCCCTTGAGGATTTACTTAACTGCGCGGCTTTTGGAGTTCGCTGTAAAATGAACAAGCTTTCGATTAAGGTAAAAGACGGACATTTGGTCCCGCACCAATACACCCAAGGCAAAACTAAGCCCTAGTCGGTCTCAACCCACAACGCTTACCCCTTTCGATGCAACAAAAGATGAATCACTTCATGTTCATCCACATGGTCGACTTCCACGCGATAAATGCCATTGGCCTGCACCGCTTCAATAAGTGCTTTCAACCGTTCGGTTTTCACCGTCATAGCCAGCGGCTTGATTTGGTTATTGTCTTCATCAAACCCATTCTCAATGCCTTTCTCTTTCATATAGAGCGTATCCCTTTCAAGGTCTTTTTCTATGTCTTCCAGCATCGAGGGGAATTGATGCTGTTCAAATAGACCACTCAGCATGATGTAGAGTTCATCCGCTTGTGAAAATTTAGCCTGGTACTCAAGATTCAGACGGTTCACATCCCAAAGCTTGCGCTCTAAGTTGCCAGTTGGACTGCGGCCAATGCTGAGCATGGTTTTGATTTCAGGTTTACACGTTGAGAACTGAGGCTGTTTGACTTTTGGTTTGATGAATTTCACGAGACGTTCATTTCTTCTTTTCACTGTCCAGAACCCACCTTGCTTGCTCATGGTGCAATAGAGGGCAAGCAGCGCGTGGGTCGCGAGTGCATCAAGGGCTTGATAGTGTTTCAGGTTTCGGCTCATACAGTCATTTTATCTGTTCAATTAAAGCAAGAGTTTACCAGAAAAGAGCCCAAATCAATTAGGTGTAGTTCGCTTTAAATTAAAAAACCAACCATGATAGCATAATTTTAAAAAATAATACTCGTTAGAAATACATCCACCAATGTATTTCTAATCGAGATTTTTCTAAGGTGTTTTTGCTACGGTCGTCCCATCACTGACAACCGTAGGAGCGAGGTGTGAAATTCACTCTCAAAACGTTACTTAGAGGGCTACTGTTTAGCTTGTGGAGCCTAATATTAAGCGCCGCTTGCCTGTTCACCTATCAACAGGTTTTCTCACCGGTTCAACAGGAGAGCTTTGACTCGCAACTGGACGCACTGCATCAAAGTTTGGTGTTGGCGATGAATGAAAGCCGCGACAAGGAGCGTCAAGCGCGTATTGAGGCGCTGAACTCATTGCAATTCGCGCTTGATGGGTTAACCCAGCGCATCGATGAGCAACAGGGTGAAATCACCGAGCTCATCAACATTCAATCCAATCAAGGTGTTCGCTTGGATGAGTTAGGATTGGACAGCAAAAAGCTGGATGCGTTGGAGACGAAAATCCACCGCCTCTCTCGCCAATCCACCACAAAACGTGCGCCCCCCGTGCGCACCAAACCTGTGGTTAAGCCCACCGTAAAGACGCCGACCATTACGGCGCCTTTTGTTTTATTTGATGTGCAAACGCGGGGCCATACCCAACTGGCGATAGTCGGTAAACCTGGTGCCAGCACACTGGCAGAGTTATCCGCCCTTCAAGCAGGTCAACATTATCTCGGTTGGAAAATCACCGCCGTTAATGACCAACATATCGAGACGCTCTACGAAGGCCAAAGTACAACGTTAACGGTCGGGGAGGGATAAGGATGAAGATGAAGGTTTTCATTTTATGGGCAATGTGCACCTTACTGCCAATTTTCTGGGTAGGGGCAACAGAGCTTGAGCGCAATCAGGCCTCACAAACCAACATTGAACGTAACCAATCCCGCTCGCTGAGCGTCTCGCAAGACGCTCAATATTGGCAGTTAAGTCAAGCGGACTGGACGCGCTATGAGCAATTAATGCAAAGCCCACTCACCTATGACATGCAAGAAGCGAGTCCCCTAGAAGTCTTAGCTCAGTTTGCGCGCAGTGATACTGAACGTGCGCGTTTGGCTGAGCGTTTGGTCGCGTTTGATAAACAACGTACCGATGGCTTGTTGGCGCTGGAAGTGGCGTATCGCGCCGCGTGGGCGCGGCTCTATCCTAACTTGAAGCCGATAGGGCCACGATTGCCAGAGCGCGTCGCCCTGTTTGTGCGGGCGGGATGCGATACCTGCGTCGATGCGCTCAAGCAATGGCGCTCTCATGGCGTGGCTGTTGATGTGTATATGCTCGGGGGGAATAACACCGAGCTGCAAGCGTGGGCCTCGGTCGCCGGGGTGCGCCACGGTGATGTCGAGAAACAGTGGATAACGTTAAATCACGACACGCGCGCCTTATGGATGACCTTGGCTAAAGGCAAACCTGTGCCCGTGGCCATTTCAGAGCAAGGGGAAGGCCAATGGTCGGTCGTGGCGTTGCCTTAATCATAAGTCTGTGGTGTTTCAGCGCTCAGGCGGCTATTCCGCCGCTGTATCAGAAGGTCGCCGCTCAGCACGGCATTCCCGCGAGCGTCCTATATTCATTGGCGCTCGGCGAAAGCAAAACCCAACTGCAAAGCGGCGCAGTTCGCCCTTGGCCTTGGACGCTCAATGTCAAAGGTCAATCCTATTTCTACGCGACATACTCTGAAGCGTGCCAGGCGCTGCATGGCTTTTTGAAATACACACAGATGGTGGATATTGGCCTCACGCAGCAAAACTGGCGCTGGCAAAAAGATCACTTTAACCGCCCGTGTGAGGTCTTCGACCCTACGGTGAACCTCAATCACGCCGCGGTCTTACTCAACGAAGGCATGCTCAAACACGGCAGTTGGGTAAAAGCGGCCGGGTATTTTCACAGGCCCGGTGGGGGCGAGCCGGCTCGGCGCTATGAAGCCACCTTTGCCCGTCACTTACAACAATGGAGTCCCTCGTCATGAATCGCCGATTAACACTCATCACTCTACTCTTGTTGCTCAGTAGTCACGCCTTATCGGCCGCGGATTTATTGCAAGGCATGGTGCCGGTGAGTACGCCGCAGTTAACCCCTGGCAAGGTGGAACGACGCACGCTCAAACAAAGCGTGAGCACGCCTTTGTTTATCGTTGGGGATGACGCTTTATCCCATCACTGGCTCAGTGCTAAGCGGGACTATCTAGCGAGCATTGGCGCCATGGGGATGCTCGTCAATGTGCAGACGAAGGCGGGGTGGCAGCGATTTAAGCGCTATAACTTAACGCTCTACCCCGTGGCAGGCCGTGACTTTGCCGCCGCTTTTGGCCTTCGCCACTACCCGGTACTCATCGAGCGCGGTGAGCTCAAGCAATAATCACATTCACGACTTTTAATGAGGACAGAGCCTATGCCTACGCACGCTTTATCTTACGCAGATATCCAACGCGCGATTAACACCACCCATCAAGTTCTGGAAAGCGCGGCGCTGACGCCGGTGATTCTGGCGCTCGCCCAGCAAAGCCAGGCACACAACGTAAGTCCTGAGCGCGCTTTAATGATGCTATTAAAACCTCAAGGAGACGATGATGAGCATTAACAGTGACAACCCTTTTGCACAGCGCTGCTTACCCCAAAAGAGTCTTGAGCTGCCGCCCGCTAAAAAGAGAAGCGATAAAGCCAAAGCGGCGCATCAAGTCAAGCGCCGCATTGAAATCCTCGAAGAGCGCTGCGCCTGGCAGCGAGAGTGGGGGATGACGTTAGACGATGAGACCCTGCAATGAGTGGTTACGCCGAAGGTCTGCTTCGCCCTGCTGATGAGCTGCTGAGCGCGGCCATGTTTAGCATGGCCGCTATCGTGGTGGTCATCGCCCCGCAAGTGTTCATGCTGGCCCCTGTTTTCGCGCACCCGCTCGGTTTTTGCCTTGGCTTGTGCGCGCTGATTCGCCTTAAGCAAGGGCTCTCCGTGCTCGGGTATCGCAAGCGATTACTTCGTATGCCCTATTGGGCGATGAACTCCGATGACATGCCGGTGTATCAAAATAAACTCTTTCTCGGGAAAGGCTTTCTAGTCCTGCCTCGCCATGCTCAGCGCCTTTATGATACACGTCAAATCTGGGCAGAGCGCTACGTCACACCGTCTAAACTTTATCGCTTTGCGCGCACCATGGAAGCCAAGTACGAAGGAAAATGGATAGAGCGCTTTTGGTCTGGGAAACGTGTGATAGCCAGGGCTGGTAAAGGCTGGGGTATCATTAACACCTTTCTTAGTGCCATCAACCCGGTGAAACCTTTACCCCCGGTGGGGGGCGACTCTCGAATGCACGGCATCGGCCTTGATGAAGAGGTCGATTGTTTATTGCCAAGCAGCGCGAGAGCGGGGCACACCTTAGTGCTTGGCACCACAGGGGGCGGTAAAACGCGCCTCGCTGAACTCTTGGTGACGCAAGATATCCGCCGTGGCGATGTGGTGTTGATGTTTGACCCTAAAGGGGACGCCGACATGCTGCTTCGCATGTACATCGAGTGCCTGCGAGCGGGGCGCCTCGATGAGTTTTATATCTTGCACTTAGGGTATTCGGACCAAAGTGGACGCTACTCACCGGTAGGGCGCTTTGGTCGTATTACGGAAGTTGCGACCCGCGTTTCTGGCCAGCTCGACGGCGGCGGCAACAGTGCCGCGTTCAAACAGTTTGCGTGGCGATTTGTCAATATCATCGCAAGGGCGCTGGACGCGCTCGGCAAAAAGCCCGATATGGCCGCTATTCAACGTTATGTGACCGCCATTGATGAGCTGTATGTTGACTACTGCGTGAAAAAGCTGCCGTCTTATCACCCAAAAGCCGCAGAGTTGGTGACCGCGCTTGAGAGTAACGTCAACGAAAAAAACACCCCGCGTCATCTGCAGGGGCGCAGCGCTCGCGTGGTCGCCCTTGAAATGTATTTTGGCGCGCACCCCGCTGCAGACGATGTATTGGCCGGACTTCGAAGCGCCATCCAGTACGACAAAACCTATTTTGATAAAATTGTGGCCTCCTTACTGCCCTTGCTTGAAAAGCTCGGTACGGGTAAGACCGCTGAAATCATCTCACCGGTACATACGCCCGCCGATGAGCGGCCCATCATCGATTGGCGCGAGGTCATCATGCAAGGGGGCGTGGTGTACGTAGGGTTGGATGCGCTTTCTGATACCACGGTGGCAGCAGCGTTCGGTAACTCCATGTTTGCTGACCTGTGCTCTCTGGCGGGGGAGATTTATAAGTTTGGTAACGCGCCGGGCTTTGCCAAGGTCAAGCCGCGCAACATCATGATACACGCCGATGAATTTAATGAGCTGATTGGCGATGAGTTCATTCCTATCCTCAACAAAGCACGCGGCGCTAAATTTGTCGTCACCGCCTACACGCAAACCGAATCCGATATTGAAGCGCGCTTAGGCTCGCCCGCAAAAGCGGCGCAAACCAAAGGTAACTTCAACAGCTTGATATGCCTTCGGGTTCGCGAGCAAAAGACCGCGCAAATCCTCACCTCCCGCATGGCGACCGTCACCATCAAAGACATCGTGCCCGATACGGGCGCCAGTGATGCACCGGGCAGTCAGACCGGCTTTCATTCAAGCAATAAAGACACCCTGCAAAATAAAGAGGTGCTGCTGGTCAGCGATAACGACATCACCAACCTACCTATTGGCCAAGCCTACGCCGAACTCGAAGGCGCCAAGATTTGGAAGCTTCGCTTTCCATTGCCGGGTAATGAAGGCGACCTCGAACTGCCAGAGGATATCCAAGCCTTAGTCGATGGGATGCTCCAAAAAAGTCAATCGGTCAAAAGTACGCACGACTGGCTGCACGACACCGAGCAGTTCAACAGCTGGATGAATAATGCCTACCTTGGGCTCGATGAAGATGAATCAAAGTCGCCTATTCATGAAGTGCAATAAAATCCAGGAGGCCTTGTGGCAGAAAAAACACCAAACCCACCCGTAAAGCGAGAAGAGCCGACGCCTTGGTATGGCCTACCTTTTGTGGCTCTGGGGCATCTTTTCTGGATATGGGTACTATTAATACTGATCGAATGGTTCGCGCCTTTTTGGGGACAAGTAACAGGGCAACACGCCAAAACCGTATTGGTTGAGCACATCATCTTGCTGCAAAGCGATCAGCCGCATCTGGCGGCTAAGGTGATGGGATTAGTGAATGCACTGAGTCAACGCATCGAGACACTGCTCAGTATTGAGTTTGATGGGACATTGGCTTTTGCGAACGTGTATTGGCACGGCGTGGTGTATGTCACCCTCGCGCTGTTTGTTCGCGTCGCGCTGCTTTTTTTAAGTTGGCCTTTGTTCTTACTGGCCAGCTTTCTTGGGGCATTCGATGGGCTGATCTCTCGTCAGCGACGCACCGCCTTTGTCGGGCGTGAAACCGAAACCACTCATTACTACGCGCGCCGAGCCGTCTCTATGACCATGATCGGGGCCGGTTACTTATGGCTGTTCATTCCTGGGATTTGGCCCCTATCTCCGACCTTAGTGTTGTTGCCTGCAGCAGGCATGACAGGGTTACTGGTTCGCACCAGTGTGGCGAGCTATAAGAAGTACCTCTAAAGATTTACCCCAGACTGACGCCTGAATAAATCCTTTTGAAATTATATCACAATTTCAGAAATTAATACTCGTTAAAAATACATCCACCAATGTATTTCTATCGAGTATTTTCCATTGCCTTTTTGCTAGCGTGTTGACGTCTTTCTAATTAGGAGTCAACACCGTGAAATGGCCACTTTTATTCTGTCTGAGCGTGCTCAGTCCTAACCTGTATGCCGACGTCGATACCGAGCAGCGAGAGCTGGCTTTAGTGTCTTCGCAGCTGAACACCCTCGACTACCTCATCACGCGCGCTGAGCGCGAAGCCGATTATCGCGCCGCGCGTCAGTTTGATTACGATGCGCTGCGCCTTGATATCCGCACCCTTCAAGCGGGCATTGATGCGTATTTACGCCCTGAGCGCAGCGCGCCAAAGCCAGTCACCCCACTGGGCGGCGACTACCTTTCGCAGGCGCCTCATGAATGATCCCCTTTTAGCCTTTGAGCATGGCGCCGGATTTGAGGCCAATACGCTGGCATTGGTGTTGGCCGGACTCACCAGCGCCATGCTGATGCTCTGGATGCTGTGGGTATTCTGGAGCGGCTTTCGCGGCATGAAAAACAAAAAAGTGACCAAAGAGGTGTTTCGCCGCTTGGTCTTTCGCGCCGTGTTTATCTTTCTCATCCTTCAATGGTTTTTATATTACGGAGTCGCAACATGATCCAACTTCGAGCATTTTTTCTTTTTGTCGTCACTGGGCTGCACAGCCTGAGCGCGATGGCGGACATCCCCACCAACAATACCCCGTCTCAAGGCGGCAGTGACAACATCTTAGAGCTCATTTACGCCTATGCCTACGACATCTTGCTTTACGGGGGCGGCATTTTCATTGCCTTCTGCTTTGTCTATTTCCTGGGTCACATCTGGGATGTATTCAGCAAAATCAAAGAGAAACAAGCGACCAAAAAAGACCTGCTCAGTGACGGCGTGATTGGCGCGGTACTTTTGCTGTTGTCGGTATGGGGACTCAACTACGGCCTTGATATTTTGGAGGGCGTGTAATGCACAGCGCTTCAACCTTGAACGTCATGCCGCCGTTTTATAAAGGTCTGTCGATGGGCGAGATGGGGCTGCTGGTCCTGGTGTGCATGAGCCTCACGGGATTGCTGGGGTTGGCGCTGTACTGGGTGTTTGGCGCGCCTCTCATTCTGTTTACCGCCTTGCTGCTCGGGGCGCTCGGCGCCTTTGCACTGCCCAAGAGCCTCATGCGAAAGCTCAGCCGCATCAAAACTCACCATTGCCAACATTACGCCAGCAAACGCTTTGAACGCTGGTTTCACCCAGAGCGCTATCACGTTGAGGCGCGCCGCTTTGCCTGCAAACGCATCGGCTGATAAGGAGAAAACATGAGTCAACCACCGAAAAGTCGATTTCGCGCCTCACTGGCCGGGCGAGACAGTCACATCCGGTCGCTACGCGGCGCGCTCGCCATGATGAGCACTCTTGCGCTGGTTACCACTTGGGGCTGGTATCAAGCAGGGCAAGACATCACGGTGCATACACCGCCCGATTTAAGCTCAGGCTCCTCACGCCCGTGGTGGGAAGTGCCTAAGCCCAATGTGTATGACTTTGCCGTCAATCTATTTGGACTGATTAACCGATGGCCCAGCGATGGCAATCAGCAATACAGCGAGAACCTGCATCGTTACACCGATTACCTGACGCCCAGCTGCAAAAAGGTCTTAACGCAAGACTTTCAAAACAAGCGCCGCACAGGCGAGTTGTCGGGACGCGAACGCAGTCTAGCGCCTATTCCCGGTTACGGCTTTTCAGATTGGCGCGTCACCACGCACAGCCGTGACAGCTGGACAGTGCAAGCCGATTTAGAGCTCAAGGAGTACGTGGATGGCACCTTAGTCAAACATAACTTCATCCGCTGGCCACTGCGCATTGTGCGTTACGACATTGACGCCGAGCGCAACCCTTGGAAGCTCGCCATTGATTGTTTTGATGGCCCAGCGAGAGAAATTCAATTCAATGAAGCGCAGGAGACAGAGCAATGATGCGAACAATGATGAAAAGAAGTGGGGGACTGTGGCTGACATTGCTGCTGAGTCTGATGACTCACCTTCATGCTCATGCCGGTACGCCTCGCGCTATGGAGTGGCAGGGCGTCCCGCTGCAAGTGGTGCTTACGCCAGGGCAAGAGACCATTTTAACGTTGGGCAGTGATGTGCGTGTCGCGCAACCGGCGCACTTAACGCCTTATCTGTCGGTTACCTCACTGGCAGGGCGGCTTTACCTCACGGCTACTGAGCCTTTTGATACCACTCGCCTTCAAGTGATGCGCCTGAGTGATGGATTGCGCTTGATGCTCGATGTCAGCGCCAAAGCGGGCGTGGTTACCCCGCCGCAGATTGACATTGTTTTACCGGGTGACAAGGAAGAGGGTAATAACTTAAGTAACGCTGCAAACGAGTCAAGCCGTTCACCTTTGAAGATGGCGCCTCAAGCCTTGTTGGTGCGCTATGCCATGCAAAATCTCTACAGTCCATCGCACGCCATTGAGCCTTTATCTGGCGTGATGCGAGCGCCGATGGGACTGCCTCGTGATATCAGCCTAAGCGCGTTCAGTCAGTGGCGAGTGAATGCCAAGCCCATTGCGGCTTGGCAATTGGGCGAGCAGGTGGTGACGGCCGTGAGCCTAACCAATAAGGCGTCAAAGCGTGAAACCCTCGACCCCAGACTCGTTACTCTCAGTCCTCGCTGCTTTGCACTGCGCTGCGCGGTGAGTTTTTCCCATCCTGAAATCGGGAACGCAGGCTCACCCACCGCCCAAGCGACGGCCTTTATTGTCACGCCAGGGCCCCTGGCAGGATACCTTCTGCCTAGTCGTTTACCTAGCCATTTACCTAACCATGGAGGGGAGTAGCGATGTTAAATAAAGGAAACCCCGTCATACGACTGGCGGCGCTTATCGGCGCGACCGGCTTTATCGCGGTGTTGGTCATCGCAGTCTTAAAGCCGTCAGACATTGAAGCCAACGTTGAGCCCGCCGAAGACATTACCCCGGTCAGCGTGACGACGTCACAAACCCAAGCGCAAGTGCTGCAGGCGTTTGATGACAGCCCATCCGATACCATTCGAACGCTCAATGCCGCGTATTCTAAAAGTGAAGCCGAAAAGAAAGCCCTCTCGGACGCGTTAAAGCAAACGCAGCTTCAGGTTG
Organism: Vibrio sp. 1S139; assembly: GCF_041439475.1. Lineage (NCBI taxonomy): Bacteria > Pseudomonadati > Pseudomonadota > Gammaproteobacteria > Vibrionales > Vibrionaceae > Vibrio > Vibrio sp. 1S139. The sequence continues at coordinate 10,608 of NZ_JBGOOD010000064.1, read as the reverse complement.
AACATCAGCAAGCCCAAAACAATGAACAAGTGAAAGCCCTTGAAACCCAATTAAGTCAGCTTGCCCAAAGGCTCAATTCGTCGTTAAGCACCATTGAAGAGAAAGTCAGTCAAAGCCGAGACCACCTCAAGGTGCGTCAAGCGCCAGTGCGTGAGGTGATAGATGTCTCTTATGACGACCTTGGCATTGATTCAAGGCGCCAGGGACTGGCCGTGGGCACGGCGCCGGGCGACTATCACCCATCAGGTAAGGGGGCCACTCAAGACGACTGGGTTTGGACCGAGCCGCTGGATGCGACTCAAGACAAAGAGGGCAACTGGGTAACCCCTGCCACCCAAGCGGTCAAAAACGCCTTGAGCTCGGCGGACGATGTGTTTACCAGCCAGACGGGCCGATTTGATGCCAATCAACAAGACGGAATGCCAGTGTACACCCTACACCGTGGCACGATGCTGGCTGATGCGGTCAGCATGACCGCGCTGATGGGGCGCATTCCCTTGAACGGCCAGGTCACAGACCCTTACCCGTTTTCGATGATTCTAGGGCGTAAAAACCTGATGGCCAGTGGGTTTACCCTGCCGGATGTCCAAGGGGCCATCGTGACGGGCACGGTCACCGGCGACTGGAGCCTGTCTTGTGTGCGCGGCGTAGTCGAATCCATCGATTTTATTCGCGCCGATGGCTCGATACTCTCTTACCCAGAAGAACTTGAGACGGTAGATTCGGGGTTTGACGGTTCATCAATTAAAACTACTGACCTAGGTTTTTTGGCCGACCCCAACGGCAACCCGTGCTTAACCGGGGAGCGCATTTCGAACGCCCCGGAATACCTCACCACCAAAGGATTGCTTGACGCGGCTTCGGCCGCGGCCAATGCGGTGGCCATTTCACAACAGACCATTTCGGTCGATGGCTCAACCAGCACCTCAGCCTTGACGGGCAATGCGGCGAAAAACGCCGCCGCTGAGTCTGCTGCAGCGTTCACAGGCACCGTTTCAGAGTTTATTGAGGCGCGCATGGGCTCAAGCTTTGATGTGGTGTACACCCCACCTGGCACCAAAGCCAGCATTCACCTTCGAAAACCCGTGACACTGCGCGCCCCCGCTATCCCTGTTCGCGTGCGTTACAACACTCAAACCCAAGGAGCGACGTATGAATTACCGTAACCTTATCAGCGCATTGAGCCTGCTCGGATTACTGGGCTGCTCAACGTCGCAAGACGACACTTTACCGAACCCTCAAACCAACTCCGAGCAAGTGTGGCAAAACCAAATGTCGGGCGGCGGAGCCAATGCTGATTCGCTTAGCCAAACGCAAGGCGAGCTGCGTATGCCGCTCGATATGACCACTTTGGCGCAGCGCCAAAGCGACTACACCCGAGACAGCTGGCGTGAAGCGACCAACGTTTTTCCAAGGCTACCCAATCCCGATGTGGTGCTCTATGTTCTGCCGCATCAATCGGGCGCACTGCCGGTGCCTGGATACAGCACCGTCTTTCCCTTGTATGAGCGCGTGCATTACGCCGCGCCCCAGGACAGTCCGGCTAATCTGCCCAAGGAGCGTTGGTAATGTTGAAAAAAATGCGTCATGCCATCACCCACTTTTTTACCGAAGGCAAAGAGTTGGAAGCCCCAGCCATCGATTACAGCGTGCCACCGTCGTTTGCGGCCAAACTGCCTTGGATTGAAATCAGCGATAAAGGTCTGGTGCAACTGGAAGACGGTCGTTCGATGAGTCTGTTTTTTGACATTACGCCGCTGGTTACGGAAGACAAAACACAAGCGCAGCTTGAGCGGGTGGTCTCAAGTGTCGCCCACACCCTCACCGCCTTGATTGACGAAGACAATCCATGGGTGGTGCAGTTGTTTGCCCGTGATGTCGACCGATTTGACGATGCGCACGAGACGTTACTCAACCGTGCGCGCGTCGATGATGAATTCACCCGTGCGGTGCTCGATGAAGACCGCCGCCATTTCGAACTGATAGGGCGAGAGCAAGGTATCTTTGCGGTGGATGGTCGCCCCTGGCGCGCCCGCGAGCGTCAAGTTCGTCTCGCTATTTATCGATGGCTCCCCGAAGACGCCAGTGAAACGCTGCAAAAAACCAACCTTCGTACCTTAAAGAGTCTAAGGCGCCGCCTGTTATCTCCGAGTACATTCAAAGATTTAGGCATCGGCATCAAGGCCAGCTCAGGCGAAAGCATTCACGCTTGGCTCAGTCCCTTTTTTAATCCCTCTGGCATTGCGGGCGAAACCCTGCGTTATCGCCCGCCGCGCAGCTTTATTGACCAAGATTTCTCCGAGCGACTGCTAAGAAGCGGGGTGCGCTCAGACGTTGAAAACGGCTTATGGTGGTTTGAGGGGGAAAAACCCATCGCCACGCGCGTGATGGAGCTCGACACTTGGGATAATGAATCCTTTTTAGCGGGGGCCGTATTTGGGGAGGTCATAGGGGATGAGGCCATCGACAAAGGCGAAAAGCGCCCACAACACGTCCTGTTCGATGAGTTGCCCACCGGCACCATGATGGCCATGACCTTAGTCGCGCAAAGTAAGGCGCAGGCCAGAGCGCGCCTTCGCACCGTTCGAGAAGCGGCGGTGGGGGAAGAAACGGAATTAGAAGTCATTCGAGATACCTGCGACAGCTTTACCACCCTAGTTGAAAAGCATCCACTGTGGCGCGGTCAACTGGCGTTCTACGTGCAAGGGGAGAGCGTCAGTGAAATAGAAGGCCGCACAGAGTCGCTGCGCGCAATATTCAACAATCGCGATCTGTCGCTGCGCTTTGTCAAAAACAGCGACCAAGAGTCCCCACTGGACAGTTACCTTCGCTGGCTGCCGATGAACTACCATCCTGAGCACGACGACAAACTGTGGTACTGCGGCTGGGTGTGGCTGGAAGACATGCTCTCGCTCTCTCCTTTGTTTGGCCGCGCAACCGGCACCGGTAGTGAAGCTTTCCAATTTTTCAACCGAGGCGGAGAGCTCTTCGGCGTCGATCCGCTGAGAGACCAACTCTCTAATGCGCACCTCAATCTATTTGGGCCCTCTGGCTCAGGCAAATCCGCGACCTTAGTGGGCATGTGTTTACGCCTGCTGGCGATTCATCGCCCAAGGCTGTTCATCATCGAAGCTGGCAACAGTTTTGGGTTGCTGGGACAGTACTGTGAACGTTTGGGGCTATCGGTCAACCGCGTTCAGGTGAGCGCTCATTCTAAAGGCCTTATGGCGCCGTTTGCCGATGCCAAACACTTGGTCGGCCAAGCCGTGCCTCACGTCAGTGACGAGAAAGCGTTGGACATTGAACATCTTAATGACAGCGATTCGCCAGACGATGAAGCGCGGGACATCTTAGGCGAGCTGGAAATCATGGCACGGCTGATGATCACCGGGGGTGAGCAGCGCGAGATGGACGATTATCGCCGCGCCGACTCGTCGATGGTGCGTGATGCAATTAAAGAAGCCGCAGAGCATTGCCATCCCACGGGCGAGCAAGTGCGCCCAGAGCACATCAAAGACGCGCTAGAGCGTTTTAGTCAAGACCCGAATAGACCTGAGCCCCGCCAAGCACGCGCACGCCTAATGAGCGAAGCGATGGCCTTTTTCTGCGATGGTCTAGAAGGGCAAATCTTCAACCAAGAAGCCGAGCACTGGCCCGAAGCGGATGTGACCATCATTGACCTAGGCCTCTACGCCAAAACCGGGTATGAAGCGCAAATGGCCGCCGCGTACATCTCTTTGATTAACCGCATCAACGGGATTGCTGAGCGTGACCAATACTCAGGGCGTGACATTGTCACCCTGACCGATGAAGCGCACCTGATTGTCACCAATGAGCTACTCGCGCCTTACGCCGTCAAAATCGTCAAGATGTGGCGAAAACTCAGCGCGTGGTTTTGGCTGGCAACCCAAGATTTGGCCGATTTTCCGGCCATTGCACGCAAGATGCTCAACAACGCTGAGTGGTGGGTGATGCTCAACATGCCAGAAGATGAACTCCGTCACCTTGAATCGTTTAAAAAGCTCTCCGAGGCGGAGAAAAACCTCATTCGCTCGATGCAATCGGAAAAGCACAAGTACAAAGAAGGCGTCATCACCGGCATGGACAACACCTTAATGCAGCGCTTTTGCATTGTGCCGCCTGCGCTCTACCTGGCGCTGGGCGAAACCGATGGTCCAGCGAAAAGAAAACGCCAAACCCTTATGGACTTGCACGGCATCAGTGAACTCGATGCGGCGCTGATCAAGGCCAAAGACATCGAACAAGCCCGCCTTGACTATCTGGGAGAGGAATAAGATGAACCTCACCTTGCTCAGGCGCGCCTTGCACCTATTCTTTTTGGGTGGAGGACTGTGCGCGGCCTCTGCCATGAGTCAGGAGGTCACCACCGCCGAGGTCATCGCCAGCGCAGCCTGCCCGGAGTGCCTGGATTACGAAGTGATTGGGGCGTGCGTGTGGATGACCTGCACCCCGGCGGGATGCTCCACCGACACCTCAATTAAAGTCAAACACCGTTTGCCCGATTTTGTGGTGATGAGCTACCCCGAAACCGGTGAGGCGCCTTGGCAAGACACCGCTTGGATGTCGCCAGACAATGCCTATTCAGAGAACGGCGGCCACAGCGCGCGTCGCAGCGTGCAAGGCCTAGATAACACCTCGATGCGTTTTTACAACAGCGACGTCATCGGCCACCCAGGCGGGCAGACGGTTTTCTCACTGCTCGCAAGTTTTGGTTACTCACTCTCAAGTCAAGCGATGCCGCTCATGCCGCATTATTTATCAAGCCTTGATCCGCTCGGTTGGCGCTACAACCTGCCAGACATGCTGTCCACTCAAACGTGGAACCCACTGACCGATACGCTCAGTAATTTTGGGGATGTCTATCCGCGTGGCGGCTTTGTCTTGCAGCGCCATTCGTTTAAAGCCGCTGCGCTGACCGCCTTTCGCGCGCTGCATGTGGTGACCCGAATGGGCGAAGGCCGTGTGTATCAACCTTTCGTTCCAACGCCGCACCCAGGCTTTTGGCCACCGGGTCCCGTTAAACCCAATAACGAAGAGACCGCTTGGCAAATGCTGTCGCCGATAGCGCAAACCGATGCGTCTGTTTGGCCACAGTTCGATGACAGCTTCACGCCTTACGACCCTTACGCGCCGCACATCGCCTCAGACGACCAGTACGTCTGGGCGGCGTGGCGCCTATACAAAGGCTGCCAGCGTCGTGGTAGCACGCTGATTGCCCACTTTGGAGAATAATGATGACCAAGACTTGGCCGCTCAAAGCGGCATTACTGCTCCCCCTATTGATGAGCGCAAGCGCGCACAGTTCGATAGGCACGAACGTGAACCTTAAAGCAGACAACGACAGCGTTCTTCACTACACCTTAGGCGGCGGGCCGGTCATCGCACTGCCCGCCAGACAAGAGCGCATCAGCCCCACCGCCCTTGGCGTCGGTTGGGACATGAACCTGCAGTGCGGGATGTTAGACCCATCGGTCACTGTTGAAAATCAGCTCAACGGTGTCACGGAAGGCTTTCAGGACATGATGGGCGATATGCTCACCAATGCCACCTCGGCGGTACTGAGCCTGCCAGGCTACTACCTGCAGAAAAAAGACCCTGGGCTTTACGATTTGATGACCAACGGCGTACTGCAAGGCAAATTCGATTTTGATGACGCCAGCAGTTCGTGTGAGGCCATGGTCGATACCATGGGCGAAATGAACACCGATAAGGCTTACGCCACACTTGCCCGCGCCCAGGCGTGGACCAACGCCGTAAAAAGTGGCGACGCCGTCAGAGCCAAACAAGAAGTGCAAGACGATATGGGCGATTCTGGGGTGACCTGGGTGGGCGGCGCCAAATACGGCGGTCGCAACCAACCGGCCATCAACGCCACCACGGATGCGACGCGCGCCGGCTTCACCTTATTGTCTGATGAATCGCAAAAAGAAAGCCACCAAGGCCTTTATCGCTATTGGGACAGTGAAGAGACAATGAGTGAGTGGGTGTCTCAAGTGATTGGTAGCCAGTCGGTACAAACCGGCATGGACAAAAGCCGAACCGAGGCCACGCCAGGGATTGGCCTGTCTCAAGAAGTCACAGAGGTGAGCACCTCGCTGGAAAGTGAACTTCGAGGCGCCATCGCAGAGAACAAAGAGACCGAACACTTTCCTAAAACCTTGATTGAAGCGCTCACCGAGCGAGAAGTGGACAACAACACCGTATCGCGCATTGCCAGTGAGCTCGCACTCTCTCAAGCGATTGAAAAAGCCCTGTACGCCCGCCGCGCGCTGCTCACGGGCAAGTACGAAGTCAATATTGCTCAGCACGCCACGGCGCAAAAAGACATCGACAACTCAATTGCTCGCCTTGAGCGCGAGATTGACATGCTGCGCTACGAAGCCGAGGTCAGACAACAAATAGGCACCCGCACCGCCCAAGCGGTGGTGGATGACTACCGCTACCAAAGACCACAAGTTATCCCGCAAACACCCAAATCCGACTCGGTCTTTTTAGACAAAGACCGATATGACAACTCTTATGACAAGGATGGAGAATAATATATGAACACCTCAACAGCCCGACCTCAAAACCGGTGGCGCCGAAGTCGCCACGTCATCACACTGCTTTTGTGCTTGCTCGTCGCCAGCGCACTGGCTTTTTCACTGGACGGGGACACGCTATCAAGCAGCGCATACGCCTGGTATATGGTCGCACTGCGCATAGTCATCTACGGCCTCGCGCTGTGGCGCGCTAAGCGCTACGCCTTTGGTATCGCGCTTGCCCTCATGCTCAACGAACTCATCTTACTCACCCAATACGTCGATTTAGGAGCCTTCTCATGGTAGTCAACGATCCGCTTTCCGTCTTACTGACGCTGACCAGCTGGCAAATCTCCGGCAAAATCTTCATGATATTGAATCAAACCGGACTGATTGTCTTTATGTTGGCCGTCATTGTGTTCCAAGTGTGGTTTGATGTCGCTCAAGAGGGCGAAGACGAGGGCAACAAAGGCCTACTGAGCATGAACCGCACCGAGGTCAAACTGATGTTGGCCGGATTAGTGTGCTTTTTTGCAGTGATACCCTTGTACCCGGTTAACGTCAACACGCTCGTCATGGACCAAAATGCCAGTGAATCGTGCGGCGTGGGTATCAGCAGCGGCGCAACCCACAGTGACCAAAGCTCGTTAAATGGGGAATTGGTTCATGCACCGATATGGTGGGTGCTCTGGCACAGTATTTCGCAAGGACTGACCAACGCGGCGGTCTCCTCGGTGCCGTGTCACTACGATGTCGAGCGCAGCATGTTGAAACTCTCTCAAATCGATATTAAGAGCGAACAGCTCAGACAAGAGACCCAAGACTTCTACGAGCAGTGTTATACGCGAGCGCGTCTAATGATGAAGGCGGCCGCGCGTAAAGAGCGAGTCACTCAAAACGACTTTGATAACGCCAATTGGATTGGAGGCTCTTATTTCCTTGGCTATAATCTGGCCGCGCCAGAAACCACCTATAATGGCTTACAAGCTGAAAAGATTGTGTTCAACTTCCCTTACAACGCAGAGCGAGACGATCCGGTGCAACAGAAGTATCGCCGCACAGCGATTGATACCAGTGCGGCGTACCCAATGTGTGATGAATGGTGGGACAGTACTCAAGGCGGTCGCAGTGATGGCCAACGCGCCGGCTTGTTGTGGCGCTTGTTCAATCACATTGAAGACACCAACCCTGAATTGATTCATGACGTGTTGGACTATGGTGGCTTCTTCTCAAAAATCATGGGTTCTGAAGTCACACCGGCCGATAAGGCGAACATGCTGGTTCAGCGCGTGTTGAGTGTTGAAAATCAATCGACCAGTGGTCGCATTGTTCGTGGCTATGGCCAGGTGCTTGATAAGTCCCTCGATCACCAAGTCAGAGAAGTATGGAATAGCGCGGCTGGCTGGGCAGGATTACAAATTGGTCATATCTTCACCGGTCCCGCTTACTTCATTGTGCGAGAAGCGATGCCGATGCTGCAGTCTTTGCTGCTCATTGTAGTGGTGATTGCGAGTCCGATTGTCTTAACGGTCAGCAACTATTCGATGATGACGCTGATGTCGTTGTCACTCTCTTATACAGGGTTGTTGTTCTTGACGTTTTGGTGGGAGTTGTGTCGAAGTCTGGACAGTAAGCTGTTGGAGGCGGTGTATTCCATGCATGACAACTTTAATCCGATAACCGGCACGATCAACAGCATGGATGATTCGATATTAGCGTTTGTGATGATCACTTTTTACGTGGTAGTGCCCGCGATATGGTTTGGGGTATTAGGTTACGCCAGTTATCGCGTGAATGGGGTGTCGATGGATAGTGCTATGGATCGAGTTCACAAAGTAACGCAAGAGGGTTCAAAAACAATAAGTGGTACTTTAAGTAAACAGTTTAAAGGTTAGTTTTACGCTAGATAAATACCAAGCGTTACTATTTTAATAGTAACGCTTTCTGCCTCTAACATCTTCTTCTAAGCTTTCTTCCATTGCTTCCGATGCCGCCTCACAAAAATTAGCAGCAAATCGTTTCAATCGGTCACCTTGGCCTAGCTCTGAGAAAGCTCTATTTACATCATTAACACTTATAGCTTCCGCTTGAGATATAGCATTACGCTCAGCTTCTACCTCAGCATGTAGACGATCACCTTTTTCTTCTCGGTATGCCTGACGCCATTTTTTCAGGAATGCTAACATTTCGGCCTCTTTTGACTCAATACGGTTAAATTACCATCAGATTACGCCTTTATGCAGGCGGTTGCAAATCGAATATTAAGCTTGACTGATTTTCACACAGGTTACGCCCAATTTTTGTGGATAACTGTTTTAATGTGTTATAAAAACATAATGTTAAGTTGGAATTCGACGAAAAAAACGGAAGGCTAAGTCAACCATGGCAAAGACAATTCACTATGACATTCAGCAAGTTAAAGTTAGAAGCGATAAAGAAAGCGCTCGACTGACCAGTCAGTGGAATCAGGTTCGACAAATCTGTCGTGACAAACCACTCGGAGAGGTCGCGAGAGCAAGATTAGCATTTAACCTTGTCGATTACATCACAAGTTAAGATCTGCCTTTTCGCTTACTTATCACTCGTGCACCACAAGCCATGGCCATCATCGGTGAAGAAACCCGAGTGTATAAAGAACATCGCGTCATTAATGGTAAACAAAGCGGGATGATTTACGCCAAAAGCGAACAAATGCTACCAAGAGAGATCCGCTATACGAATGAGTTTGTGGCAACCCGCTACGTTGATGGGATAAAAACACCACTGTCTGCAACGTCTCTCGTTGATTGCCTCAAGGCTGGAGAGGTCATAACACCACTCGATGGCATTCTGTTTTTAGGCTGTAAGCGCATCGCCAGTGACATAGCGCGCCTTAAAAAACTCGAACCAACCATGAACATCGAAATGAAGCGCATCGAAGTATCAGACAGCTTCACAGGCACGACAAGGAAAATGGCAAGTTACGAATGAATATCGAGGGGTCTGTTATTGCCTTATTCGTCGTGTTTCGTGAGTCTCAAAAATAGTTGTCTTGCATTCTGCAGGTAGGCATACACCAACATAATATTGTTATAGGCGGCTTCTCACATCCTTGTACGTCCCTATAGCTGTACTCAATGCGCTCACTTTAACCCACAGCCCGAAAAGCCGCACAAGTCATTGTGCAAAATCCAATGAACACTTCACAAGCACCAATATCATTGATATCGCGACATTGCTGAGACGCTCGCAAATACTGTGCAGCTGACTGATAATTCAAAGATTAACGGTCGATAATTTCAACTCTGGTTTTTTGTCGTAAGATCAGAAAAATGTCGGGTAAGCGGTGTCCAAGCTTTTGCAAGTGCATGACCATCTTAGACTTATGATGCTCATCTTTCGCCATATCATGGCCAAAATGCACGATTTTACAAAGCCGGGCTTGTTCTGTGTGAGCAAAATTTAACGTCAACTTAAGTAACGCCCGCTCTATCTGACGATAATTATAGGGCTTTGTTGACAGCGTTCTCGCTATGACACTCAACCCTAGATGCATAGCCATCATTCTATCAAGATCACGCTGTATATCAGAACTGTCATCGATGCGGTCCTGGTCATAGAAAGGGATTAAGTGGAGATAAAAGTGAGCAGGTTTGACATCGACTATCAAACGCTGGCGAACCGCCAACGACGAGGCGTTAGGATGGCGCTCTAGAATACGCTCAATACGACGCCTTAACTGGACATCATTGTGTTGACTCATCACGCCTCAAATCAGGGAGTTACGATAAAACCATCTTGCCACACCCCATCTTGTGCTTGACCATGTTTTTTATGATATGCGTCGTATAATGACAAGCACAAATGATAAAAACCTATTGATAATAAAGGCATTTACCATAATGAAAATCACTCTTCCTTATACGTAACATGCCAGCTTTCGCAATAAATTCAGGATGGGAAAGCAAGGAATCATAATCACAGCATGACTTGGTGGCCGTAAAATCTAGGGTATTTATTCTAAATGATTTCTGGACAAAAGCACGTTAGAGTATGGATTCTAACGTGCTAAATTTGGATTAGAAAA
>NZ_JBGOOD010000063.1:0-26762 GCF_041439475.1 Vibrio sp. 1S139 | reverse complement strand
TGTGGATTTAGCACTATTAGATCATATTTGTTAACAAAGTGCGATCCCGCCCTGGGTGAGTGATGCCCAACGATATTGTTAGGATAGGGCAGTCCTCCTCTCAAATGGGATTTCTTATTGAAGGCTATTTGGAGTTGTTTTGTTATTATTGTGGTTCCCGTTGTTCATTGTAGCAAACGAGATTCAGTGGTAGGTTATTTTATTGGTTAGTATTATTCAATACCCAAAATGATGTTAGTAATTACTTTCGTAAGATATTTGTCGATTAAGTAAATTCTATAGCTACTTATCAAAAGAAGATTTTTTTCAACTATTGTTACCTCACTGTTCCTCTTTCTTGATCTTCCACTACAGTTTTGACTGTAAACTGTAGTAAAATTACGCTAATTTGTTTTTATACCGATTTATTTTGAATTGAACGAGGTCAGTCCTATGTCAGCTAAGAAGCCAATGGCTCTAGTGATCCTTGACGGTTACGGTTACCGTGAAGACAACCAAGACAACGCTATCGCGAACGCTAAGACTCCAGTTTTAGACGGTCTTATTGCTAACCAACCTAACACGCTAATCTCGGCTTCTGGCTTAGATGTAGGCCTACCTCATGGCCAAATGGGTAACTCTGAAGTGGGTCACACCAACATTGGTGCGGGTCGCGTGGTATACCAAGATCTTACTCGTATTACTAAGTCAATTTCAGATGGTGAGTTCGGCCAAACTGAAACGCTAGTGAACGCTATCGATAAAGCGGTGAAAGCTGAGAAAGCGGTTCACATCATGGGCCTTATGTCTCCAGGTGGCGTTCACTCTCATGAAGATCACATCTACGCAGCTGTTGAAATGGCAGCAGAACGTGGCGCAGAGAAAATCTACCTACACGCATTCCTAGACGGCCGTGATACGCCGCCACGTAGCGCAGAAAACACACTGGCACGCTTCCAAGCGTTGTTCGCTAAGCTAGGTAAAGGCCGTGTGGCTTCGCTTATTGGTCGTTACTACGCAATGGACCGTGATAACAACTGGGATCGCGTTCAAGAGTCTTACGACCTGCTGACTCAAGCAAAAGCAGAATTCACGTTTGATACAGCGGTTGCTGGCCTAGAAGCGGCTTACGCTCGTGATGAAAACGATGAGTTTGTAAAAGCGACTGAAATCAAAGCAGAAGGCGAAGAGTCTGCCGCTATCGTTGATGGCGATGCGGTTATCTTCATGAACTACCGTGCCGACCGTGCTCGTGAAATCACACGTGCGTTCGTTCCTGATTTCGATGGTTTTGCTCGTAACGTATTCCCAGCGATCGATTTCGTGATGCTGACTCAATACGCAGCAGACATCCCGCTTCTATGTGCATTCCCACCGGCTTCTCTAGAGAACACATACGGTGAGTGGCTATCGAAAGAAGGTAAAACGCAGCTACGTATCTCTGAAACAGAGAAATACGCGCACGTGACGTTCTTCTTCAATGGTGGTATCGAAGACGAGTTTGAAGGCGAAGAGCGTCAACTTGTTGCTTCTCCAAAAGTAGCAACTTACGACCTACAGCCAGAAATGAGCGCACCAGAGCTAACTGAAAAGCTAGTTGCAGCAATCAAAGGTGGTAAATACGACGCGATCGTTTGTAACTTCCCTAACTGTGACATGGTTGGCCACACTGGCGTTTACGATGCAGCAGTTAAAGCCGTAGAGTCGCTAGACGAATGTCTTGGTAAAGTGGTTGAAGCAATCAAAGAAGCGGACGGCCAACTGCTAATCACAGCGGACCACGGTAACGCGGAAATGATGGTAAACCCAGAAACGGGCGGCATCCACACGGCGCACACTAACCTACCTGTTCCACTTATCTATGTAGGTAGCAAAGACGTTGAGTTCAAAGAGGGCGGCAAGCTGTCTGACCTAGCACCAACGATGCTTTCTCTATCTGGTATCACAATCCCGGCTGAGATGTCAGGTGACGTGATCGTTAAATAGTTTTTAACTTTCATCGAATACTAGAACGGCTGCACGCGAGTGTGGCCGTTTTTTTGTATCTGGAATTTGAGTATAGATGCGGGATGCGAGTAAACGGGATTCGAAGAGTTTAAGGGCGGGGCATGATGCGAGGAAGCGGGTCACGAACAGAGTTAGAGCCGTTGCATATTTTCGCATCTCGAATCTCGAATCTCGTTACTCTCATCTGCTCTAGACTGTCATTCCAGAATTGAGGAACGAAATATCTGGAATCTCATGCCACGTTGATGTGTCACACTCCGTACTTTCAAAGAGATTCCCTATCACGCTCGTACCTTGCTGTAGGGAATGGCGTAATGATAAGGTGCAGGTTCGGGGGCGAGTGACGTGCTTTTCGCATCTCGTCACTCGCTACTCTCATCTTGCTTTCAAAACTGAACGCTCAAAATCGAGTAACCACTCTTTACGGTTCATACCACCGGTGTAGCCAGTTAATGTTCCATTCGCGCCGATGACTCTATGGCAGGGAACAACAATACTAAATGGGTTCTTGCCATTTGCACCACCCACAGCTCTTACTGCTTTTGGGTTATCCATTATTTTCGCTTGTTCACCGTAACTGATGGTTTCGCCATAAGGAATGGTTGTTAAAGCCTGCCAAGCTACTTTTTGAAAGTCAGTGCCTTTTATCGCTCTTAATGGCAAATCGAATTCTATTCGTTGACCTGCGAAGTACTCATCTAACTGTTTCGCTGCCAGTTGGCAAAGGTCATCTGGATTGCTAATCATTAGCTCTTCATGATTTACATGGTCAATTTCAATAAGCGACACACCATTACTCACAATGATCATCTTGCCAATTGGTGCGTCATAAAGCATTTTGTAAGTGGTGTCTTCCATGTCATCTTCCTTTTTTTAGTCTTTTTCTGCTCTCAAGCTCTTCGAATCTCTCAACTGCTCTTACATCTTTTCTCATCCCGGTTACCCGAATCTCTCATCTGCTCTTATATCTTTTCGCATCTCGGTTACTCGCATCCCGTATCTGCTTTACCCCTAACACGAAGTGCAAAGCAATACCCCGAAATACCACCCATGATGTTCCCCAAGGCTAAGCTGATAAACAGCCCTTCGACGCCATCGATTTGGCTACCTACCCAAGCAAACGGCAAGGTGAATACAAACAGACGCATGAAGCTCCATTGAAAGGCTTTGAGTGGCTGATGCATCGCATTCATCGCGCTGATCAGCATCATCACAATGCCTTGGAATCCGTAGCTAAATGGGACGACTAACAAGTAATGCCACAAGATGCCTCGTACCGATTCTTCTTGAGAGAACAGGGCGGCTAAAGGAATGCTTAGCGGCACCATCATTAAGAAAATCAAACCTTGGAACATCACAGCAAAACGCATACTGAGAAACAGTGCCTTAAAGCTGCGTTGAGGGTTGTTTGCGCCAAAGTTCTGCGCCATAAAAGGCGTAAGTGCCGAGGTCAGAGACATCAACACGATGATCAAAATCGATTCAATACGCTGGGCAGCTCCGTAAGCCGCGACGGCTTCGGTTCCTTGTTTAGCTAACATCATCATGATAATAGCCCCAGCAAGTGGATTGAGTGCGTTGGAAAGAGCTGCTGGTGTACCAATGGTTAAGATCTGTTTCCAGTCATCGATGATGTTTTTTAGCTTAGGCGGAGCAAGTAGCTTTTCTCGTATGGTTAACACATACAGTGATCCACATAACGCACCAAACCAACTGAAGCCACTGGCAATCGCGGCGCCTTGAATCCCTAGCTCAGGGAAAGGCCCGTAACCGAAGATCAGCAGCGGGTCGAGAATGCCGTTAATTAGGCCTGCCAACATCATGATCTTGGCCGGTGTTTTGGTATCGCCACTGGCTCGTATCGCGCTATTACCTGCCATTGGAATAACAAGCAGCGGAATGGCTAAATACCAGACTGTCATGTATTCGGATATCAGTGGCAGTAACTCAGGTTCTGCTCCCAACAGTGTAAACATAGGCTCTAGCGTTACTAGCCCCAGTGTTGATGCAAAACCTACAAGAAGCATTGCAAGCAATAAACCGTGACAGGTAAAGCGAGCCGCATTTTGCGCGCAACCTTGCCCCAATAATCTTCCAATACATGTCGACAAGCCAATGCCTATACCCATTGTGATGCAGTTGATGGCGAAGGTGACTGGGAAGGTAAAGCTTACGGCAGCAAGAGCTTGTGTACCCAGCAATGAAATAAAGAAGGTATCGACTAGGTTAAACATCAAGATCGCCACCATACCGAATATGGTCGGTATGGTCATGGTACGTAATGTACTCTCAATAGGGGCGGTTAATAGCCCGTGCTTATCTTGCATGTAAAACGCCAATTGAACTAGAATAGTAGCGGTAGAATACAGTGAATTGTCATCTCTCTGAAGATCACTTTCATAAAGTTTACAAATCGTACAATACTAACAGCATGCGGTGTGATAGCATTCTGCCGTCAATAATTTAGATGTTTTGAGAGATTTACAGTGAAGCAGCAGACACAACCACAGCCGTACTCCCCGCAAAATCCACCGCTCTACACAACTAATGATGAGGTTGACCTGAGAGAGCTTTTTAAGGCACTGTGGGACGGTAAATTAATAGTTATATTGGTGACGGCTTTATTCACTGCTAGTAGTATTGGGTTTGCTTTGTTAGCTCAAGAATGGTGGTCTTCTAGTGCCAAGATTACAGAGGCCCAGCCTCAAGATTTAGCTGGATATCAGCAACAAGTGAGGCAGTTTCAACCTATTTTCAATATCTATCAAGAGGATGGCACAGTCCTTGTCAGTAGAGGTCTGGATAGTTTGGTTGATTCTGAGATTTTGTTCCAACGCTTTGTGAATACCTTTAATTCAACGAATAATAAGAGATATTTCTTAGAGCATAATGCTGAGTTCCAAGAATTTAAAAGTTCTGCTGTTGGTAGTTCTGATATGACAACTGATGAAATTAGAGCCTTATATGCTGAATGGTTTGATAGAGTTTCTGCTTCTAAAGTCGATAAAAAGGGTACTAATTCACCATATACTATTAGCTTCCAAACAACGTCGAAGGAAAGTAGTTTTGACTTGTTAACAGCTTATGTTTTGATGACAGAGTTAAAAGTTAATGAAGATGCGTTCAATAACTTACGAGCGGTAGTGAATGGCAAGCGTAATGAGTTGATTCAACAAAAAAGGATTTTAGAAAGTCAGGCAAGTAATAAGTTGTTAGTTGAAACTGAGCGAACAAAATATGCAGCCCAAATTGCCAAATCTGCTGGGGTCGACCGACCTATCCAAACAGGCAGCGAAAGTGAACTGTTTAGTATTGAACTAGGTTCTAAAGGTTTAGATGCAAAAGTTAGTGCTTTAGAATCAGTGAAAAACTTAAGTGTTATTGAACCTCGTTTACAACAGATTAACGCAAAGTTAGATATGCTCAATAACCTTGACATTGATCGTACAGTAAAATTTCAAACGTTCCGTTATTTAGATAATGTTGAGCAACCGATAACTCGTGATAAACCTAAACGAGCTTTGATTGTCGTCCTAGGGACATTGTTAGGTGGAATGCTAGGTGTTGCGATAGTGCTAATACGATTTGCGTTTAGAAAAGAAGACTAAGTTTCTAATGGCTAGTGTTATCACTAGCCATTTTTCTTTTGTCACTCCTTGTTGTTTGAGTTTCCTCACAAAAAGTCCCTTCCACCCCTTGGGTTCTTCTACATCGCCCCAACATACTCTTTAACCCCATGCCAATCGTGGCAACTATCAAATTAAATGGAAATTATCAGGAGATACGACCGATGAATATCCGTCCTCTACACGACCGAGTTATCGTTGAGCGCCAAGAAGTTGAATCTAAATCTGCTGGTGGCATCGTTCTAACTGGTTCTGCCGCTGAAAAATCAACTCGCGGTACAATTCTAGCTGTTGGCAAAGGCCGCATTCTAGAAAACGGTTCAGTACAACCATTGGACGTTAAAGTTGGCGACACTGTTATCTTTGCTGAAGGCTACGGCACTAAGTCTGAAAAAATCGACGGCAAAGAAGTTCTGATCATGTCTGAAAACGACATCATGGCGATCGTTGAGTAATCCGACCCATAAAACTGAACTGACTGAATAAAGAATTTAAAGGAAATAAAGATGGCTGCTAAAGACGTTAAATTTGGTAACGACGCACGTATTAAAATGCTAGAAGGTGTAAATGTTCTGGCTGACGCGGTAAAAGTAACGCTAGGTCCTAAAGGCCGTAACGTTGTTCTAGACAAATCATTTGGCGCACCAACAATCACTAAAGATGGTGTTTCTGTTGCACGTGAAATCGAACTTGAAGACAAGTTCCAAAACATGGGCGCGCAAATGGTTAAAGAAGTGGCTTCGCAAGCGAATGACGCGGCGGGCGACGGTACGACTACAGCAACAGTTCTTGCTCAAGCAATCATCACTGAAGGCTTAAAAGCCGTTGCTGCTGGCATGAATCCAATGGATCTTAAGCGCGGTATCGACAAAGCAGTTATCGCTGCAGTTGAAGAGCTAAAAGGCCTTTCTGTTCCATGCGCAGATACAAAAGCTATCGCGCAAGTAGGTACTATCTCTGCGAACTCTGATTCGACAGTAGGTAACATCATTGCTGAAGCGATGGAAAAAGTAGGTCGTGATGGCGTAATCACGGTTGAAGAAGGTCAGGCTCTACAAGACGAGCTAGACGTAGTTGAAGGTATGCAGTTCGACCGTGGTTACCTATCTCCTTACTTCATCAACAACCAAGAAGCGGGTTCTGTTGATCTAGAAAGCCCATTCATTCTTCTTATCGACAAGAAAGTTTCGAACATCCGTGAACTTCTTCCGACTCTAGAAGCAGTTGCTAAGGCATCTCGTCCACTTCTTATCATCGCTGAAGATGTAGAAGGCGAAGCGCTTGCAACTCTAGTTGTGAACAACATGCGTGGCATCGTTAAAGTGGCTGCTGTTAAAGCGCCTGGTTTCGGTGACCGTCGTAAGTCTATGCTGCAAGACATCGCTATCCTAACTGGCGGTACGGTTATCTCTGAAGAGATCGGCCTAGACCTAGAGAAAGTAACGCTAGAAGACCTAGGTCAAGCTAAGCGTGTAACTATCACTAAAGAAAACTCAACCATCATCGATGGCGCGGGCGAAGAAACAATGATCCAAGGTCGTGTTTCTCAAATCCGTCAACAAATCGAAGATGCAACGTCTGACTACGACAAAGAGAAACTTCAAGAGCGCGTAGCTAAGCTAGCTGGCGGTGTTGCAGTAATCAAAGTAGGCGCTGCAACTGAAGTTGAGATGAAAGAGAAGAAAGACCGCGTTGAAGATGCACTTCACGCAACTCGCGCTGCCGTTGAAGAGGGTGTGGTTGCTGGTGGTGGTGTTGCACTTATCCGCGCTGCATCTAAAGTTGCTGGCCTTGAAGGCGACAACGAAGAGCAAAACGTCGGTATCCGTGTTGCACTACGTGCAATGGAAGCGCCTATCCGTCAAATCACGAAGAACGCAGGTGATGAAGAATCTGTTGTTGCTAACAACGTTCGTGCTGGCGAAGGTAACTACGGTTACAACGCGGCGACTGGCGAATACGGCGACATGATTGCAATGGGTATCCTAGATCCAACTAAGGTAACTCGCTCTGCACTTCAGTTCGCAGCGTCAGTTGCTGGTCTTATGATCACAACAGAAGCGATGATCACTGATAAGCCACAAGATTCTGGCCCTGCAATGCCTGATATGGGTGGCATGGGCGGTATGGGCGGCATGATGTAATCATCCTCCTTTCTCTATAGCAGAGAAAGTCACACATAAGCTTTAGAAAACGGAGACTTCGGTCTCCGTTTTTTTGCTCTTAAGCCTTATTTATTCGCATCCCGTATCTGTATTTCAGCTTCACCATCACCCTTTTTTCCAAAGCTCCTTGGTCAGCCTGCCTTGTGCGTAAACTGTTGTTCATCAATTTTTTGCAGCATCATGTCACGCTTAAATGGTTTTGGAAGATAATCGTTCATTCCACACTCGAAGCAACGTTTAATATCATCATCGAGCACGGATGCCGTTAAAGCGAGGATATGTGTTGCCTGAAGTTGCAGGTTTTCTTCATAGCGCCTGATTCGCTCTGTTGCCTCAAAGCCATCTACATTCGGCATCATGCAGTCCATCAAGATAAGGCCGATGTCTTGATGATGCCCTTTATATAAATCAATCGCTTCTTGTCCATCATTGGCAACCCAATATTCAATCCCTAACTTATCTAAATTGATACATACCACCTTCTGGTTTACGCGGTTATCTTCAACTACGAGGACTTTTTGACGTACAGTCGCTTCTATCGGCTCAGGTTGATGTTGAGGGGGTTGTGGCTGTGACCTTTCAAGCACGGAGTTCAACATGCTACTTAAGCGGGAACCGAGCATAGGAAGAGTCACATAGCCTGAGATAAAATGACACTCACTCATAGGATCACTAAGATTATCTTTCACTATGATGATTTTCACCTCTGGTGCTAAGCGATGCAGTGTTTTGGCTTGGTTAATATCTTCCATCAAAGCGATCTCTGGGAGGTCAGTTGCCGCCAAGTTTGTTTCGATTGATTTTAGTTGTGGTGAGTAACCAAGGCGGAACAAGTCATCGAGTAAAAGTTTCGATGGCGCATCTGAATAATAGACAACGGTTTGTTTACGATTTTTATGTTCAGAATGATCTGATGGCACTACGGTTAATTGGAAATGAAAGCAACTGCCCACGTCCTTCTCTGACTCAACGTTTATCGAGCCTCCCATCATTTCCACCATACGTGACGAAATACTAAGCCCTAATCCGGTCCCCGCAATATTGGAGGTGATGTTGGTATCTTCTTGGCAAAACGCTTTGAAAATGTGCTCTTGTTGGTCTGCTGCGATACCAATACCTGTATCTCGAACAGAAAACTCGACCACACACTCTGTTTCCAATGATGGAAGCCGTTTAGCGGTGAATACGATAGAGCCTTGTTCTGTAAATTTGATCGCATTTGAGGCTAAATTCATCAACACTTGGCGAATCTTATTCCCATCAACATGAATGTACTCTGGGAGCTCGCCATCAATTTCAACTTCCAACTTAATCTGCTTTTGATAAGCTTTAGAAGAAATCAGAGTCACGCTATCAAACAGCAGCTCTCTTAAGTCTGTCGTATGTGGATTAATTTCCAGTTTACCCGATTCAATTTTGGACAGATCGAGAACATCGTTGATCAACATAAGTAAGGTTTGAGAAGAGGTATAGATAGTCCCAAGGCAGTCTTTCTGTTCTGCGGATAGTTTGGTTTCTGCCAGTATTTCTGACATACCAATCACGCCATTAAGCGGTGTCCGTATCTCATGAGACATATTGGCAAGAAAGGCACTTTTTGCGCGGTTTGCTTGTCGTGCTTTCTCTTGTGAAACAATCAATTGAGTTTCAAGTTGACTGGCACGCCACACAACATAAAGCAGCACCAGTAACGTCACCCCTCCTAATGCGGCTGTCGATAAGTAGCTGTACGACTTTATCTGCGTCAGGCTCTCTGCGATCTGCTTGGGTGTTTCGGTGAAAAGTAAGTTGAGCTCATCTTCAACATGATAAATACTGTTGGTGAGTTCTCCTTTGAGGCCGCTATCAGAGCTGTACCCGACACTCTTTAACCCTCGCTGCAATCGCCAAAAGTGGCGTTTAAAATTATTAAACGAAGCTAATGCACTGATCGTTCGGGAATTCTGTTCTATTTCATCTTGGATTTTGAACAATGAATCGACAATCTTATCTAATGTTGTCTGATCAAAATCGGTAAAGAACTGATACATGAGATCTTGTGTTTCTAAAGTCAATTCTTCAAGCTGCACATTATTGGATTCATGTACGAAGCGCTCAAGTGTCAACGCTGCATTTTTTAGTTTCTCAATGAGCCCAATTTGGTCCCTCTTGCCATGTATGCTGACTAACTCAAGGGCTAATAATGTAAAGGCGGTGTGGTACTCGTCGAGATACTCGACAACTTTGGCATAATTAAAAGAAATATTGAGGTCGCTTCGTACGATTTTCCCATCGATCTCAGCCAGCTTTTCGATCAGCTGACTTCGCTTTATATTGAGTTGTTCTTGAATCTCTGGTTGCCTTGTGGAAACAAACTGCTGCTCTTGTCGTCTGACAGAGAGCATAACGCTATAAGCTTCAGAAAGACTGAGCTGGAGATTAATCATGTCCTGCTCTTTGTTCTTCAGAGCATGGCTAACATAGATATAGAGGCCTAAAAATAACACGATAGCCAAAAAACCACGCGAAATAATCGCTTTAATGGTCTGTTTATTCGTAGGTTCCTTAATCATGCTATTCCCACTGTTTCATATCGTTCTATTCCTATATTAGAATTTAGTTTATTTTCAGAATTTTACGAACATTAGTTTTTGAATACCTGAGGTCTGTTGAGCTTTTATCAATAAATTTTTTAGGATGACATCGCTTTAGATGCGGCAATAAGTGTGTGGGCTATAAGCTTGTGAAACATGTTGATTTTCTCGCCTAGATTTTTGTTTGGAATAATAAGCGTTAGAGCGGAGGTTTCGGTCTCTGTTTTTTTTGCTTTTCGCATCTCGTTCACTCGAATCCCGCATCTGCTCTTAACCATTGCTCTTTATGATTTAGCGGCTTATATTCAACAGTACAGTTATTACATTGATTTAACATGGGTAGCTGTTGAATAAAGGACAATAAATGCTTGATTAAAAATGGATTAATCAAGTGAACAATAAGTCAGTGGAGACTCCCCAATGAAAAAACTACTTTCAGTACTTGCTGTGTCTGCAGCAGTAATGGCACCGGCGGCATTTGCCTCTTCGCCTGTTATGTTTTCAACGATCAATGGCTTCAACGCACCTGACTCAGATGCTGTTGGCGGTGTGCGCTTGGCTTTACTTCACGGACAAGTGAACGACCTTAAAGGTCTTGATCTTGCTGTTGTTGGTATGTCTGAGACGCAAACGACCACAGGTGTGAACCTGGGTATTTTGGGTGCATCAAAAGTGAACCAAGAAATGACCGGTGCATCTCTAGGTTTCTTCAACTGGAACACGGGTAAAACAACGGGTGTTAACCTTGGTGCTGTGAACATTACTAATGATGTGAAAGGCGCGAACGTGAGTTTCGTCAACTACTCAGAAGGTAACACTATGGTTGATGTTGGCGCTGCGAACCTTTCAGAAGTGTCTACGGTTCAGGTTGGTATCTTCAACAAAACCAACAAAATCGAAGGCGTACAAGTTGGTCTGATCAACTGTGCTGACAACGGTTTCTTCCCGTGCTTCCCGATTGTAAACTTTGCTAAGTAAGGCTTAGTGTTACTATAGTGATTCATAACGCCTAAGTGCATCTGACTTAGGCGTTATTGCAACTCAACATTTTCTTATAGATATCCAAACGCCCCTCCAAAATAGATAAGCATATTGTTTTATATTTTCTATTGCAGTATTTTTACTTATGAGTACAATGTGCGATAAATTCCTAATGATGATTTATATGCTTTGATTAACCACCATACCGTCGATTTTAAAAAGGCTTTCTTAGGCCTGACCGCCAGTTTTTTAGTAGTTTTGAGCTTGTTGCTCGTTGATTCAGCGGAAGAATCAGATAAACAGTATGGAATAGAAAACCAAGGCGTGACACGCTCTTTAGCGGAGCTCACACAGATCATAAATGCGCTTGAGTACAACATCACTGCGCTTTATCCACTGCATGGGGATACCTACGTATTCTCGCATGACAAAAAGATCGAGGGTGAGACGTGTTACTTCACCAGTGAGGAGCAACATGCCCCTCGTTTTGATTTTATGTTCTCTGGCCCTCGCGAGATGTGCAACCCGGAATCGGACCTTTATACCGAAGCGGGTAAGCGCCTGTTCATCGCGCCGACCATGGCTTATTTTGCCAATACCATTGATACCATCTCTGCGATTTATTTCATTTCAAAAGAGAAATTCATTATCTCTTCGCCTTCTGATTTTGCCAGTTACATTAAGGGCGACACCTTTGATTCGGTTGTGAATAGCAGGCCTTATTGGGTGAACACGATTCGCTTTGGCTTAGCTCAAGGGCAAGACCAAGTGGTGTATACCGGCCAATATGATGACTACCTGACAGGTCAGAAAGTGGTGACCTTAACCAAAGGAATCTACGTTAATGGTGAGTTTAAAGGGGTATTGGGTGTCGATGGTTATGTCTCGAACCTAGTATCGAACCCTACCCATGGCTATAAAGTCACAAGTACTCGAGGCGCAAACAAATACGGGTTTATGGATTTTACGTATTCCAAGCCTCTGTATGTTGATGACATTAACACCCAGCTATATCTGAGTATTGAAGAAGATAAGAGCGAGCACTTTCTGCATGTATTGGAGATGGAGAAGATTCAGCTTTCGATACTGTTGGTTTTGTATCTGCTCTCGGTTTTATGGCTATGGCGCTTCTATACAAGACAAGAGCACCAGCGTTTAAATGAGCTAGCAATGCGCGACCCATTAACGGGCTTGCTGAATCGACGTGGTTTTGAGGCTCGATTACTGGCGCAAGATGAAGAGCCGATTATTGGTGTTGGCGTGTTTGATATCGATGATTTCAAAGTCGTTAATGATCAGCATGGCCATAAAGTGGGGGACGAGGTGATTTGCCATGTTGCTCGGTTGATGCTGAACAGCGTTAGACAGCAAGATATCGTGGCTCGATTTGGTGGCGAAGAGTTTGTTGTCGCGATTACGGGTGAATCGTCTGAGTTGCTTTCATCGATCTTTGAGCGAATTCAAAACGACATTAGCCTACAGAGTTATCGATGCCCTACGGGTGACAAGATTAGTATCTCAGTGTCTGGTGGCGCGACGCTTTACTCTTTGTATAAGTTCGACAGCGTAGGGCACTTGTGGGAAAACCAGAGTATTCGTTCGTCTGATGAGCAGCTCTATAAGGCAAAGGCTGCGGGTAAGAATCAGGTGTGCATTCAGGTGTATTAAGTTCTCCCAAAATAATGCGAAGCCTAGTCGTTTGACTAGGCTTCTTTGTATCATTGGCATTACCACTAAGGCTATCAAGTGCTGCGCTATTTCTTCACGCGACCTTTTCGCATCCACTTTTGGTGAACGCCACGACGTAAGCTTTGGAAGCTGTTTTCCACTTTATCGACACCAAGCAGAATCACTAGCGCCATTAGCGTGATAATGACCGATTGGGAAAGATGCCCTAGTGCGATCATCATACCTAATGCTGCGAGTACCCAGATAATTGCGGCTGAAGTCACGCCATGAATCTTGCCATCCAGTGTCATCATTACACCAGCCCCAAGAAATCCAACACCCGTAATTATCTGACCAAGCACACGAGCTTGATCGAGTGTGTTGGGGGATAGGCTGATCGCCATGGTGAGGAAGAAATAGGTACCACTGATGATCAGAATCGACGTTCGGATTCCGACGGGTTTACCGCGTGTTTGCCTTTCGATTCCGATTAAAGAACCACACAGCATGCATGCAGCGAGGCCTGCCCAGCTAAAGGGGGCAAGGTTGAGAGTTTGTTCTATAAATTGTGACATATCACCTCTCCTAAAAATTTAGAATAGAGCCGAGTATGCTAATAATAGACCGGACGATCGAACAAAAACTTTTTGTCTTAACGATTGATAAAGATTACTTAAAACCTAGCAGCCGCTTGTTGTTAAGGTGAAGGCTGGTGTCGTGGTCTCTGTCGCTTCTTGGTACTCAAGGTAGCAGTTATCAGCCTGTTTTTTTCGGCTCGAAGGCGCATAAAGAATAATGCCATCGTTCGCGTCAGTGTTGGTAAAGAACCAGTCAGCTCTGCCCGTATCCCAAACCGCATCCAAGAACGTGGATTCGATAAGCATTGACCAAGTTTGATCGTTCATCGCTGCAGGATAGCCATAGACCACTGAGATATTGTCACCCTCAACATTAATCGATGCGCTAGCTGCTTTATCTAAGCCCAATGCTGATGTCTTACCATAAAGCA
The DNA here is from genome assembly GCF_041439475.1 of Vibrio sp. 1S139. Taxonomy (NCBI): domain Bacteria; kingdom Pseudomonadati; phylum Pseudomonadota; class Gammaproteobacteria; order Vibrionales; family Vibrionaceae; genus Vibrio; species Vibrio sp. 1S139. The sequence goes on along the minus strand of NZ_JBGOOD010000063.1, from coordinate 12,754 downwards.
TAGCACTTGCGCCCTCCATTCCGCCTTTAAGGCCGTTTAATGTCGAGATACGAGCATCGGTTTGAAGGTTGAGGAACTTAGAAGCTGCAGTGACCGACACAATACCTAGAATCACGATCACCACGACCAGCTCGATGATGGTGAAACCTCTTGAGCTGAACCTAAGCGCTGGTTGAGATGTGGTTGCTGGTGGAGCAACTGAGGTATTGTGTTTCATTGATACAACTTCTCTATTCAATGTGTAGGTCGAGCGGTGTCTTGCTGCTGCGTCCGCCAATCTCACGGGTTAACTTAGGTACTAGGTAGCCAGAAACCTCAGAGATTAATCCTTTAAAGTGATGCTTCGCCTCTTCATCTGAAATATAGAAGTGCGCTGCGCCCTGAACCTTATCAAGTACATGCATATAGTAAGGTAAAATACCGGCGTCGAATAGCTTTTCGCTTAATTCTTTCAATGAGTTAGCGCTGTTGTTTACGCCTTTAAGCATCACGCCTTGGTTGAGCAGAGTAGCACCACTTAACTTAAGCTTGTGGAAAGCTTGTTTGAGCTCTAAGTTAATTTCGTTGGCATGGTTAATATGACTCACCATCACCACATTAAGGCGAGTTTGAGCTAACAATTGGCACAGTTCATCCGTCACTCGAGCTGGGATTACAACCGGTAATCGGCTATGAATTCGAACGGTTTTTACATGCGGAATTTGTGCGATAGCATGAATTAGCCATTCTAGTTCGCTGTCTTTGGCCATCAACGGGTCGCCACCGGACAAGATAACTTCGTTGATCTCTGGGTGAGCAGCCACATAGTCTAGGCTGGTTTGCCAAACAGACTTCGAGCCCTTGTTATCTTGGTAAGGGAAGTGACGACGGAAGCAGTAGCGGCAGTTAATCGCACAACCGCCTTTCACAATCATCAGTGCACGGTTCTTGTATTTGTGCAGTAAGCCCGGAATTGCATTTTCTTGTTCTTCCAAAGGATCGGCGGAATAGCCTTGGTGTACCTCAAACTCTTCGCTTAGCGGTAAAACCTGTCGTAGCAATGGATCGTGTGGGTTGCCTTTTTCCATTCGTTCGACAAAGCTAAGAGGTACCCGAAGTGCAAATAACTCACGAGCAGCGAAGCCTGCTTGCCATGGTGTTGGGTCTATTTCCAATGCCTCAAGCAGTTTTGTCGGGTCAGAGATCGCATTCGATAGTTGTTTGAGCCAGTTTTGCTCAACAGATTCGACTTTTCGGGTTATGATATGCGGCATTGAAATTAACTCAAAGATGTGGAAGAGAAAATCATGGCGTCAGTAAGCACCAATGAATTCAAAGGCGGTTTAAAATTCATGATGGATAACGAGCCTTGCTCAATTATCGAAAATGAATACGTTAAGCCAGGTAAAGGCCAAGCGTTTAACCGTGTTAAACTTCGTAAACTGCTGTCAGGCAAAGTGTTAGAGAAAACATTTAAGTCAGGCGATACAGTAGAACTAGCGGACGTTGTAGACGTTGAACTAGGCTACCTATACAGCGATGGCGAATTCTACCACTTCATGAACAACGAAACATTCGAGCAAATCGCTGCTGATGCAAAAGCAGTAGGCGAGACTTCTAAATGGTTAGTTGAAAACGACGTATGTACTCTAACGTTGTGGAATGATAACCCTATCACAGTAACTCCACCAAACTTTGTTGAGATCGCAGTAACAGAAACCGATCCTGGCCTTAAAGGCGACACACAAGGTACTGGCGGTAAGCCTGCAACTCTAGCAACAGGCGCGGTAGTTCGCGTACCTCTATTCATCGCAATCGGTGAAGTTGTTAAAGTTGATACTCGTACTGGCGAATACGTTGGTCGTGTGAAGTAATTGACTTCAAGTATCTGAAAAAGGTCGCTTAGGCGGCCTTTTTTTGTATCCCAAGATCAGATTCGCGTAAACGAGATGCGGGATGCGGGATGCGGGATGCGAGATACGAAGAGCTGGAAGAGCAGATATGTGTGAACGAGATGCGAGATACGAAAAGCAGGAAGATCAGAGCCGAGTCAGAGAGATAAGATATTCAACAAATAACAAAAAAGCAGAGCTGGATAACCTAGCTCTGCTTTCGTTTTTCTGCTCTTAAGCTCTTCGATACTCGATTACTCGAATCCCGTATCTGCTTTTAGATCATAAAGATGAAAATAACAGACAACGCGCTGATTAGGCCTGCAACGAAGTAGCAGCCAACTTTACCCGCAACGCCGACGTGGAACTTAAGGTCGTGCATGCCGTGGTGAAGACGGTGCATTGCATGCCACATTGGCAGTGCTAGCGTACCGATGATGAATAGCGCACCGATAATGCTGGTGGCGAATTCAGACACACGCTCGTAGCTCATTGCGTCCGCATCGATAATGCCCATTGGCACTAAGATACCTAACACTAGAACCGTGATTGGTGTGATCATCGCAAACCAAGTACCGCCAGCGCCAAATAGGCCCCACCAGATTGGCTCATCAGAGCGTTGTGGGTTGTGGTTAACAGGTGTTACTTTGTAATTTGTGTTCATAACGAAAGCTCCTTACACCACAACAAGAACGATTAAAGAAATAAAAGCCACCGCTGCCCACTGGGTCAGTACGATGATTTTTTTATCAACCAATTTGCCTTTAAGACGGATTGGCATTACTTGAGGCATCATGCTGAAGAAGGTTTGAGCGTGCAGCAAGCTGCCTAGCAGTGCCACGATGTTGATACCAACGACGATAGGGTTAGCCATAAAGCTCAACCAACCAGCCCAAGCTTCAGGCCCTTTCACTAGTGCACCCAAACCGAAGGTTAGGAACAGAGTGAATAGAATCAAAGGCAGTACAGTCGCTTCACGTAGCATGTAGAAGCGGTAGAACGGATGGTTGCTCCACCACGTTCTCTTCATCTCACGAACATAAGGCTTACGATTGCTCATATTATGCCTCCTCTGCTGTTTTTACTTGCGATCCGTCTGGCTTGAACATCGAGATAACGAAGTCCATTGAAGACTCAACTTTACCTTGGTTTACTGCAGCCGCTGGGTCTACTTTCTTCGGACATACGTCAGAACAGTAACCTACAAACGTACAGCCCCAAGCGCCATTGTCGCCATTGATAAGCTTCATACGTTCGGCTTTACCATTGTCACGGCTATCTAGGTTGTAGCGGTGAGCAAGAGCAAGTGCCGCAGGGCCGATGAACTCAGGGTTTAGACCAAACTGAGGACATGCTGCGTAACACAAACCACAGTTGATGCAGCCAGCGAACTGCTTGTATTTCGCCATTTGCTCTGGAGTTTGGATGTTCGTGCCGTCTTCTGGCTTACGGTCGTTACCAATGATGTAAGGCTTGATCGCTTCAAGGCGCTCGATGAACGGCGTCATGTCGACAATCAAATCTTTTTCGATTGGGAAGTTAGCTAAAGGCTCAATCTTGAAGCCATTCGGGTAGTCACGTAAGAAGCTCTTACACGCCAGTTTTGGCACGCCATCAACCATGATGCCGCAAGAACCACAAATCGCCATACGACAAGACCAACGGTAAGACAGGTCTTTATCTAGGTTGTCTTTGATGTAACCGATCGCATCAAGTACTGACATGGTTTCATCAAACGGAACTTCAAAGGTTTGAAAGTGAGGTTCTGCATCGTGCTCAGGGTCATAACGCAGGATTTCAATTTTTTGGATTCGATTCGCTGACATTATGCTTGCTCCTCTTCGCTCTTCTTAGCATTCTCTTCTGCTGCTTTTTCAGCGGCAGCGGCTTTCTCTGCAGCTTCACCGTACAGACGAGCTTTAGGTTGAGATTTGGTGATCTTAACGCCGCTGTAGTCGATGGTTGGTGCTGCATCTTCGTTGTAGAAAGATAGAGAGTGTTTCAGGAAGTTTACGTCATCACGTTCTGTGCAGTTGTCGTCTAGACGTTGGTGTGCACCGCGAGACTCTTTACGAAGGATCGCTGAGTGAACCATCGCTTCTGCAACTTCAAGGCCGTAACCCACTTCGATAGCGTAAAGTAGGTCAGTGTTGAACACTTTGCCTTTGTCTTTAATGCTGATCTTCTTGTAGCGCGCTTTCAGTTCAGTGATTTTGTCGATGGTTTCTTGCATCAAGTCTTCTTGACGGTAGATACCACAACCCGCTTCCATGGTGTGACCCATTTCAGTACGGATGTCAGCCCAGTTCTCATCGCCTTCTTGAGCCAAGATGCCTGCGATGCGATCTTCAACCGCTTTGATTTGCTTAGTGATAGCTTCTTCGTTCCAGCCTTTGAATTCAGCGGCACGTTTCACGGCTTGTTCACCGGCTACGCGGCCAAATACCACGAACTCAGCCAGAGAGTTAGACCCTAGGCGGTTTGCTCCGTGTAGGCCAACTGAAGCACATTCACCAACGGCGAATAGGCCTTTAATGCGAGTCTCACACGTACCGTTAGTTTCAATACCACCCATGGTGTAGTGAACGGTAGGGCGAATTGGGATTGGCTCTTTTGCTGGGTCTACGTTTACGTACGCTTTTGCAAGCTCACAGATGAACGGAAGACGCTCTTGCAGGTACTCTTCACCAAGGTGGCGAAGGTCAAGGTGTACGACATCACCAAGTGGGTGCTTGATGGTGTTGCCTTTCTGCTGCTCGTGCCAGAATGCTTGAGAAACTTTGTCACGAGGACCCAGTTCCATGTATTTGTTTTTCGGCTCGCCCACTGGAGTTTCAGGGCCCATGCCGTAATCTTGTAGGTAACGGTAGCCGTTCTTGTTGACGATGATACCGCCTTCACCACGACAACCTTCGGTCATCAAGATGCCAGTACCCGGTAGGCCTGTTGGGTGGTATTGAACGAACTCCATATCACGCAGTGGTACACCGTGGCGATAAGCCATTGCCATACCGTCGCCAGTTACGATGCCGCCGTTAGTATTGCAGTGGTAAACACGACCTGCGCCACCGGTTGCTAATACAACAGATTTCGCTTTAATCGTAACAAGCTCACCTTCAGACATATGAATCGCGATTAGGCCTTGTACTTCGCCATCTTCAACGATCAAATCCACCACAAAGTACTCATCAAATCGTTTGATTGTGTCGTACTTCATCGAAGTCTGGAACAGAGTATGAAGCATGTGGAAGCCGGTTTTATCCGCTGCGAACCACGTTCTTTCTACTTTCATACCGCCGAATCGGCGTACGTTTACTTCACCGTTTTCTTTACGACTCCATGGGCAGCCCCATTGTTCCATTTGGATCATTTCGCGAGTCGAGTTTTCAACAAAGTATTCAACAACATCCTGTTCACATAGCCAGTCGCCACCGCCAACAGTATCGTTGAAGTGGTTATCTAGGCTATCTTCGTCTTTAATTACTGCTGCTGAACCGCCTTCTGCTGCTACCGTGTGCGAACGCATTGGGTAAACTTTAGAAATCAGTGCTACTTCCAATTCAGGATTAGCTTCAGCCGCAGCGATAGCTGTACGAAGACCAGCGCCGCCTGCGCCGATGACTGCGATATCTGTGGTAATTGTCTTCACAGTTATTCTCCAGTGTGATGCGGAGTATTCCGCTTGTTATTATAAAAAGCTTATTTAGGAGGTTCTAAATCGTAGGAACCATTTAGCACCCCTAAGCCTTAAGTGGTAGGTTCAGTGTAAGAGAGGAAGGCATTTCAAAAATTGATGTATTTGGGTTTTTAGGTCGGTAATGCATATGGAGGCATAGAAATTATAGGTTATGTGACTGCAATCACGGCAATGAATTGTTGATAACGATTAACCCACAGGACGGGTGTTAACGGCTTGTTGAGTATGATTTTCGTTATCAATGTTGATGTGAAAGCTGCATTGATAATTGTATTGTAGAACGTAATTTTCTGGCTTCATTAAAACAACATTTTGCTTTCATCAATAGACAGATAGAAGCTTACAAAAGAGACGAAAGGTGGTAATTTTCGTCGTCTAGAATTCAGTGATATGGAACTTAATAATGCACTCTACATGGCAACCGGCCGCAACCATTAAGCAGTTAAAGCAACGTGCTGATATCCTTAATCAAATTCGCCAGTTCTTTACAGAGCGAAACGTGATGGAAGTGGATACGCCTGCGATGAGTCACGCCACGGTGACGGATGTGCATTTGCATACGTTCAAAACTGAATTTGTAGGGCCGGGTTATGCGCACGGCCAGCCACTGTTCTTTATGACGAGCCCAGAGTTTCATATGAAACGACTGTTAGCGGCGGGCAGTGGCTGTATCTACCAAATTTGTAAGTCTTTCCGTAACGAAGAAAATGGCCGTTATCACAACCCTGAGTTCACTATGTTGGAGTGGTATCGTGTTGGGTTTGATCATCATGACTTGATGGATGAAATGGATTTGCTGTTACAGCAGGTACTTAAATCGGGCTCAGCAGAGCGAATGACTTACCAACAAGCCTTTATTGACGTGTTAGGTGTTTGTCCCCTGGAAGATTCGATGGCTACGCTAAAGCAAGCCGCAGCAAAACTTGGGCTCAGCGATATAGCTGACCCTGAAGAAGATCGTGATACCTTGCTGCAGTTGCTGTTTAGTATTGGGGTTGAAGCCAAAATAGGCCAACAAGTCCCTGCGTTTGTTTATGACTTTCCGGCTTCACAAGCGGCATTGGCTAAGATTAATCCTGAGGATTCGCGAGTGGCGGATCGCTTTGAGGTGTATTTCAAAGGCATCGAGTTAGCAAACGGCTTCCATGAGCTAGATAAACCACAAGAGCAGCTCAAGCGCTTTGAAGATGACAATGCCAAACGTATTGAGATGGGCTTATCGCCTCAACCGATTGACCATCACTTGATTGAGGCATTAAAAGCGGGCTTACCAGACTGTGCGGGTGTTGCTTTAGGTATTGATCGTCTGATCATGCTGGCGTTAGGTTATGACCACATCGATGACGTGACCGCTTTTCCGTTCCCGCGCTCTTAGCTCTCTGTTCAGTTAGTCTTACTTACTGTTTGACTAACTGACTTGAATCCCAGTACCACTATCTTACTAGAATACCTGTACCCAATACGGCAACAATAGCCCCGATCCAAGCGTAGGCGTTCGGTCTCTGCTTGGTGTACAGCCAGAGTATCGGTAACAACATGATTGGCGTGGTTGAAGATAACAGAGCGACCATGCCGACATTACCTTCCTGCAGCGCATACAAAATCAGCGTCATTCCCACCGCCATCGCTAAAAACCCGTTAACTGCGGTAATCGCAAATATTTGACCATTCATTGGGTTGATTGCGCGTGAGAGCTTGGCGCCCGTTAAGCGAAATGCGGAATGGGCAACAAAGGCGGTGATCATTCGAATGGCAGAGGCAGCAATTGGGTCGATACTGGTTTGCATCACGGGTTTGGCGATGATGCCACCCAGTGCTTGGCAAATCGCAGCTGTGATTCCAAGAGCAACGCCAATCCACACGGTGCCCTTGATGGTTTCGAGTTGGTTGTTGGCTTGTCCTCGACGACCAAAGAATATCGCAGTTAATACACCACTAAATACCAATGCCGATCCAATCAGCTCCACCGAAGTCATGCTTTCGCTAAATAGGAAGTAACCAAGAATTGCCGAGAACACGGCGTGACAAGAGAACAGCAAACCTGCTTGGCGCGGTCCCATTCTGTTCAAACAAGCAAATAGGGCGGTATCACCAATGAAGATGCCAATTAGCCCAGACAGCATCATCGGCGTGACTAGGTCTGCTTCGACCGTTGACCAGCCACCAGTAAACCAAGCCATGCTCGATAAGATGATAGCAGTGCAACCCATGCGCCAACGGCTATAGGCGAAAGAACCTAAGTGTTGAGCAGGCTTTACTGACATCAGGCTCGCGATAGCCCAAAGAAAAGCGGCAGCAAGAGCCAACCATTCGAATCCCATTGAAGTGTACGTCCGTGTCAAAATGTAGAAGTGGGGGATTCAATATGCACTAAACCTTCCAGATAGCAAAGACGTGATTACTATCTGGAAGGGCATTAGTAGGGATTAACGTGCTAGGTGATGATAAACAGGGCGAGGTAAACCATCAGCAAGCCCACAATACCTAAGATGATGCCCATCTTCGCCATGTCTTTGCTTTCGATAAGCCCGGTCGAGTAGGCCAGTGAGTTTGGTGGTGTCGATACGGGCAGAATCATGCCAAGTGACGCAGAGAAGGCGACCACAACCAGCAAGCCTTGCAGACCACCAATCGCAACTAGGCTTTCCATGGAAGCACCAATTGCAGCGGCTATCGGCATCAGCAAGTTGGCCGTCGCAGTGTTTGACATGAAGTTCGCCATTAACCAACACACGATAGACAATGTCAGTACCACAGCTGCAGGTGACAGCGATTCATAGTCAATTGCGTGTGCGAGTGCAGCGGCTAAGCCTGTTTTATCTAAGCCAATACCAATCGCAATACCACCTGCGACCAGCCACAACACATCCCAGTTAATCAGCTTGAGTTCTTCTTTGCCCATGATGCCAGTGAGCGTAAACACAGCCAGTGGAATGATAGACACGACATAGGTGTTCATGCCGTGCAGTTTGGTGGTCATCCACAATAAGATTGTCGCAGCGAAGGTGATGTAAACCACAATCGCTCGCCAGCTCTTTCTAAATTGTCCATCAAGCTTGAGCACCATGTTTCTTTCTTTAGAAGGGAAGAGTTTTTGTAGAAGAAACCAAGCGATGGTGAGTTGGATGATCACAAAGGGTAAGCCCATCATCATCCAGCTGAGGAAGTCGATGGTATTTTCACCCGTTAGGTATTGCAGCGCGATGGCATTGGGCGGTGTACCGATTGGGGTTGCGATACCGCCAGTATTGGCAGCAATTGGAATACACAACACGAGCGCTTTGATACCCATATCGCCTTTTGGTGCAGATGCCACGATAGGGCCGAGCAGCGCAAGCATCATTACCGTCGTTGCGGTATTTGACATGAACATTGAGAACACGGCGGTGATCAGCATTAAGCCGAGCATAATGAAGCGCGGCTCTGTACCAAATGGTTTGAGAAGCACTCGAGCTAGGTTGTTATCGAGTTCGTACTTGGATGCGGATATCGCAAGAGCAAAGCCACCCATGAAAAGGATGATGATTGGTGATGAAAATGCACCGAAGATGTCGGTATATTTGATTAACTCACCGAGATCGTGCCCCGCTGGTGGATTTCTAAATAGGTGTAAACCTTTGTCAGATATCATCACCAGTTCAAGCGCAATGATCAAAATGGAAGTGGCGAATACCGGAACAGGTTCAAGCACCCACAGCAGGGCTGCTAATAAGAATATCGCCAACAGGCGGTGTTGAATCAGCGTGAGATCATCGATTGGTATTGAATCTATCGGCATGAATAACACGCCTAAGGGAATCGCAAAACAAATCAACAGCTTGACCAGAACGCCAACATTGAGTTTAGGCATGTACAAAGACCCTATAAATAAAATATCTTCAAATAGAGTAAGTTATCTGGATTTCTGGTACTTGGAGACGGGTTGGAAAATCAAAAAGTTGTTTAAGGTTTCGACAGTTGTTTTGTTTTTGGTCAATCTTTTATCTGGGCAATTAGAGACAAGAGTGAGAAGCAGCAGGTGGCTGGGCAGGGTTTGAAAGATTGAGTTGTTAGAGCTTGAGTAGCAAATGAATCGGTAGAGTTAAGAAAAAGGCGCGTTCTTCTCTGAAATAGAAAAAGTAACGCGCCTTGAAAGCTTAAATGAGTTAACTCATTTAAGCTTGGTCAGTGTTCTCAGCAGAATCGGTAACAACATCGTCATTTGCTTGCGCTTCTTTGCCAGCAATGTGCGCGAAAGGTGTACCAAGAACCGTTTTCTCGCCATTTTGCATAGTGTCGTCAAACTTGATCGCATCTTTAGCGAACAGGTTGATAACGGTTGAACCAAGCTTAAAGCGGCCCATCTCTTCGCCTTTCTTCAAGATGATTGCTTTGTCACCTTGTGCAGGGTAATCCCATTTGTAAACCGAGTTACCACGAGGTGGGGTGATGGTACCTGCCCATACTTGCTCGATGCTACCTACGATCGTTGCGCCAACCAGCACTTGTGCCATTGGGCCAAATTCCGTATCGAAGATACAAACGACACGCTCATTACGTGCGAATAGGTTTGGAACGTTTTCTGCCGTTAACGGGTTAACTGAGAAAAGGTCACCTGGAACGTAGATCATCTGGCGCAGTGTGCCGTCGCATGGCATGTGCACGCGGTGGTAATCACTTGGAGACAGGTAAAGCGTTGCGAATTCACCGTCTTTAAATTCATCCGCTAGCGCAGCATCACCACCCAATAGCTCGCGAGCTGAGTAGTTATGGCCTTTCGCTTGAATCAGTTGACCGTCAGTAATTGGGCCAAATTGGCTCACACGTGCATCTGCAGGGTGAACAATAACAGATTCACCTTCGGCGATGGGACGCATGCCTTCTTTCAATTCACGCACGAAGAATTCATTGAATGTTTTAAAGTGTTTTGGATCGCTATGCAGAGCTTCATCCATGTTCACTTTGTATTGCTTGATGAACCAGTTGATGATCGCTGTCGTTAAGCCGCCCGCTTTAGCAGACGCAAGTTTGCCGACTAGGCGAGTTAATCCATGTTGTGGAATCCAGTACTGCAATCCAACTTTAATCTTATCCATTGTATTAATTTTCCAATGCTAATTGTTTTTCAATTAAATCTGTCGATGACGGTTTAGGGCGCGAGATGTTACTTAAATTCGCGCCAATTGTCAGTAAATGCACACATTTGTTCACAAAAACGCGATTAGAGATCGGCTTTTTTGTTGCGTGAATACTGACGGTTATCTTTGTTACTCGCCATGCTTTCAATGATGCGGTGGTAGTTGTCGAAACGTAATCGACTGATCTTTCCGTTTTCTACCGCTTCGCGCAGGATGCAGCCTGGGTCATCAATGTGTTTACAGTCACGGAACTTACAACCGCCAAGGTAAGGCTTGAACTCGATAAAGGCTTCAGTGATTTCGTCGGCCTCTAGGTGCCATAGGCCGAATTCACGCACTCCTGGTGAATCAATCAGATCACCACCAGAAGGGAAGTGGTATAAACGAGCTGCCGTGGTTGTGTGCTGACCAAGACCTGAGTTCTCAGAGACTTCGCCTTCTTCAATGTCTAGCGTAGGCATTAATGCATTCACTAGGCTTGATTTACCCACACCCGATTGACCAACAAAGATGTTGATACGGTCTTTGAGTTCAGCTTCCAGCTCTTTGATGCCGTAGCCAGACTCTTTACTCACGAACATCACTTTATAGCCGATCTTCTCGTACTCTTTAAGTGTTTCACGGTATTCAGCAATCTGCTCATCAGTCAGTAGATCGACCTTGTTCAGTACAACAAGCGGCGCGATGTTTACCGTTTCTGAAGCAATTAGGTAACGGTCGATAATATTAAGTGATAGCTCTGGTAGCACAGCCGATACGATAACCATTTGGTCGACGTTCGCAGCTACTGGTTTTAGGCCATCGTAGTAATCAGGGCGAGTCAGCATTGAAGTTCTCGGCTCAACCGCTTCCACAACGCCAGAAATACCGGCCATTGATTCTAAGCCTGCGCGCCAAGTCACTCGGTCACCAGAAACTAAAGTCTCGATACTACGGCGTAAGTTACAACGATGAACTTCGTTAGTTTCAAGATCTTCGATATCAGCATGTTGGCCAAAGCGCGTAATCACGAGTCCGCTTTTGGTTCCGCCAAGCATGTTCTCATCCCATTGGATAGAATCTTCTTTCTTGAGTCGCTTGTTCTGGTTGCTACGTACACGACGTACTTGACCTTTGGTTAACTTCTTTTTTTTAGCCACAATTTTTCACTTAACACATCTAACTTGATGATTGGGGACTCAAACAGGATGTTGCTGGTACCACGTGATTTCGATGGTCCTAAAGCTAGTTTGAGTATAGTTATTTGGGTATAGTACCTCTTTTACACATAAACAAATAGGCGACGCCTTATGTCCTTTAGCGATCAGAACCTTATTTGGGTTGATCTAGAGATGACAGGACTTGATCCTGAAACTCATAAAATCATTGAAATTGCTACTATCGTTACTGATAGTGAGCTTAACATCCTGGCTGAAGGACCTGTTTTGGCTATTCACCAACCTCAGAGTGAATTGGACAAGATGGACGAGTGGTGCACAACGACGCACACTGGCAGCGGCCTTGTGAAGCGAATTCAAGAAAGCACGGTTTCAGAGCAAGATGCCATCCAACAAACCATTGAGTTTCTTGAAAAATGGGTACCAAAAGGTAAGTCACCAATTTGTGGCAACAGCATTAGTCAAGACCGCCGTTTCCTATACAAGCACATGCCAGAGTTAGAAGAGTACTTCCACTACCGCTATGTTGACGTAAGCACTCTGAAAGAGCTGACTCGTCGTTGGAAACCTGAAGTGTTAGATGGTTTTTCTAAGTCGGGAAGTCACCTTGCGTTAGACGATATTCGAGAGTCGATCGCCGAGCTGCAGTACTACCGAAAAACGATTATTAACATCTAGTCGAATAAAATGATCACGTTTATCTAACTTTTCAGGGACATAAGAGCCGTTTTTTTTGCAAATCTGTGTGCTTTTACAGCAGTTGAGTAAAAAGTTTCGTAATTTTGCATTAAGGACTTGCATCACAAAAAAATGCTCTTATAATTCGCAGCCCTGAACGGAGAAAGACGTTTTCAGATTGCGATACTAGCTCAGTTGGTAGAGCGCAACCTTGCCAAGGTTGAGGTCATCGGT
>NZ_JBGOOD010000062.1:0-26878 GCF_041439475.1 Vibrio sp. 1S139 | reverse complement strand
ATTACGTTAGACGGAATTTACGCTGAGCTTAGTGCTTAAGGTTCTGTCTATGAACCCGTCATTGTCGATCTCATAACTCAGATAAAACGGTATTAATGTCAGTAATTTATCAAGACATTGAACTCACGGAACTATTATAAAATGAAACTAACAACGTTAAGTATCACGCTTCTTTCGACAGTTATGTTATTAACAGGCTGTGGTGACGAAAGTAATCAAGCTTCGAATGTTGCAACAACACAATCCGTAGAAAAAGAACCTACTCAGAAGGCTTGTTACGATGTTGGTGAAACAACGTCATTGGAACGCAAAGATGTAACAGGACCACGCTGCCAATGGCAAAGTGAGCACAACTTTATTGTTTACTCTGAAGATCTGTCCAAGCCTGAATACCCAGGTACACTTCCCGTAAAACCAGGCTATGCCGTTCGCAGAGCAAAAGAGTGGCCCCGTGAAGACTTGTCTGATGCGAGCTCTTATGACAAACCTCGAATTCAGTTTTGGTGGAATAATGTCAGCTCTCGAGACCCTCTCGTAAATGATTACGAAAATGGCTACAAAATTTGGAGCGTGAAAATTGATGGGACAGATTTACGTTTAGTTACGGATGATATGCCAAGTACGGCGTCGCCACAGACCTTTATGATGAGTCGCTCACCCAATAATCGTTATGTGGCATATGCATACAGTTATGGTGAGCCTCTGATAAAAGCGATCTTTGACTTAAAAACGCAGCAGACCATTCAACTGGGCAGTGCGCGCACCAAGCCTTATTTAGTCTGGGCGGACGACTCTAGCTACATCTATTTCTCAGACGGTTTTAAGCGTTTTAAATACACACTCGCGACAGGAATCAAAGAAGAGGTAGACGTACCGTTGTCTGAAAATACGGTCATTGTAGACGGCAAGTTAATCAATGCCGCGGGCTTGGGGGTTGGGGTTTATGACGCCAAGACACTCAAACGCTTATACACTATTTTACCTGAAAAAGAGTTTGAAGACTCCGTAGATATTGAGAAGCGTATCTACCGCCAAATTGCGATCAGCCCTAATGGTAAGTATGTATGGGGAATCAACTCGTATCGTAAGGTGCTGATAAACGTTGAAGATAAAACGTGGCTTGCGTTTTCTAAGGAAGGCGATGAAAAGAAAGTTTACGATAAGGTGGTAAACATTAGTAATGATGGCCGAGAAACCCAGGTAGGAGCAGCAATAATAACCATAAAACGTTATGGGTCTGATTATCGCTATGAATTGACCGGAAAAGGTCGACAGTCATGGAAGGTGATTCAATCTGGTCAAAACACGATAACACCAGTGTTATATAATGCCGATGCTAATGACGGGCGCTTTCTGGAGGTAGAAAACGATGAGTAATGACTTTAAGTATTTACCAACAGATGTCTATTTGTTCGGTGTCGATTTTCCTAATATTGGGGATGCACAGAACCCTCAATATAGAGCGATTAATATCGAAAAAGACCTGACCTTATTAGAAGAGTTGAAAAATATCCGCCCTATGTCACGACTTCCCATTGCCATAAATTTAGGTGAGGAAAGCGCGGCTCTTTGGGCGACAGACGATTTAGGTCGTTTACATGTGCTGGGTGATTCAACGCAGAAAAACCAAAAAACCAATATCAATCAGGTTTTGGCACTGCGTTCGCCAGTACATAAGTTAGCACAGAAGACGTACAAGCTGTCTTTTCCCGAATGGTCAATGCTTACAGAGTTGGCGATTGGTGCGCAGAGTAATGCTCGCCCAATCAAAAAGGCGTGCGCAGATCTTGCCTCTATCTTAGGGAATCTAAAAGCGTATGGCGGTGAGCAAACGCTAAACTCGCTAGAAAAAAAAGTGGAATACGCCGTCACAGAAGTAAAGCGTTCACAGCTCGCACCTAAATATGAAGCGGGCACTCAAGCACTATCTGATGAGCAAGTTACATATAACAAGTGGTATGACTCTGTTCCTGAAGATAAACCCATTCGTGGCTTTACCGTGCCGACTTTTTCATTTCTCGCTGTAGTTTTTTCAACCGATGATTATGACCTAGCTGTTGTTGATGTAAAGCGTTTCGACGAAACAACGAGTACACACAAAAGCTTACAAGAAGAGGGCGTTGTAACGCAGGCTAAACTTGATAAAACCAGCGGTTCGCATCGTCCAATCGCGTTGTTTCCGTTGGCGTCGGACGTTTTTACTGATGGCATGTACACCATTGAAGTGGTTTTCGACCAAGAGTTTGCAGGTAAAATTCCCGAATTTGTCCAGAATGCTACTAATGTAACTAAAGAATATGATGAGGTTGGACTTATCTCCAGAGTCACCTACGAGCTACGAGAGTACATCACGCTTAGCCAAACGACACCGTTTGGTAAGATCGCGGTTGTTGCTGGCGACATGATCTCACTTGAAGAGTCTTTGATATACCAATTTCCTACGCAGTTTAAAGCCCTACAAGCCTTCCGAATGGGAGAGCTTGAAAACCTAGAGAATAGCGGAACGACGGCGAGTATGAGTGCTGCGTTGTGGGAGGTTGGCACAAAAGTTACACCAAGTTTGGTTAATGCTGGCATTAATATTCATCAAAATCCATCAAGTAAACATGACGTGATTGGGAGTTTAGCAAACACGTTTTGGGGACAAGTAGATAAGGGCACGTTACCCCCAGCCATGATTTCTGCATTGGAATTTTCATTTGGGGTGTCGGCTACCACAGCAGCTTACCAAGCTCTTCAAGATTTACGCCAAGCGGCATCGGAATCCGAGCGTGCAGCACAAGTGGGTTTAAAAGCGCTTCTCAAAGAGAAAGGGTTTGATAAAAGTAAGTTCTTTACCAAGGTTATTGAACCTGCGAGAAATGGTAGTGCCCACGTTGTGGCGGGGAGTGCTGCAAGAACTTGGTTGACAGGTAACGGCAGTATCAAAAGCTTTTTGTCGCCCTTTGCTGGTGCAGGGCTCAATGCAATCAACACCTTCTATGAGATAAAAGAGATCACTGACAAAAGCGAGCAATTACGCTTAGCAGAAGAGAAAGCTAAACTCAGGAAAAGTTATTTTGAGCAGGTATCACGCGATTATCTGAACTGGGTACCAGTCTGGAAAGAAAGTCTGAAGAGTGGGGAATTACTACTTAAGCAAATCATAGATAAGTTAGGCGACAATGTAACGTTTACTGACGTCATTCCTAATGACGTTGCTGAAGACAGTGCAATGTTTGTTAAAGACCATAAAGGTGCTGGTTTACGCTTGGTTTTTCCTTTTGATAACAATCAGGTTCAAGCCCCGCACTTGTCATATTTGGCTGCTGTCGATAAAGAATTATCTAAGATTCCAAATGCCGTTGTTGAAATCGAAGGGCATGCCTGTCAAAACGGTGATTCAGAATATAACCAAAACCTTTCGCAACAGCGAGCGCAGCATGTTGCTGAGTTCTTTTCTTCAGTCAGTGATATTCGATTTTTTGGCGAACGTCGACCAATAGTCGAGGTACCAAACAACGAAATCAAACGCGAAAACGCGCAACTTAATATTAACCGACGTGTTGAAGTTCGAATCTACTTACAAGAGTTTGCGGCGAGAATTCCACCGAGTCGACTCGGCTTTAAGGCTATGGAGCAAGCGCGTTTAGCTCAGTTAAATGCGAACTTGGGAGAAGAAGCAATTGCAAAAGAGCTCAAGCTAGCTATCTTCGAGATGATCGTTGGTATGGCTTGTTATGTTCCGATAATAGGACAGGCAGCAAGAGGCTTTTTCGTTGTCAAAGAAGGCGGGAAAATGCTGATGAGTGGCGCCCAGTTGCTAGACTCTGCGCTCTTCGATTATTACTTGTCTTCCTACAACGAAGTTAGAAAAAGCATATCTGCAATTGAACAACTTAGCCATGAAACCACAGAGATTATTGATTCATTGGCTGAAATTAATACTCAATTGACCGAGATGTATTTTACGTCTTCAGAGGCGTTAGTCGAGCACCTAGGAAAAGCTACGGGTGCAAAGGAGTTGATTAAGCGCTATCAACGCCGTGCACTTGCTATTAATGGTTTGGTGCTTTTGATTCAGAGAGCTTGTGCTGAGGGCGAACAAGAGTTCACAGAACAGTGGCGAATATTAGCTATCGATGAATACATTCAGCGATATATCGAAACCGACGGCTGGATATTAAACACAGAGTTAAAAGAAAACTTGTGTAACTTGTGGCTCCAAGAACTCATGCGTCGTGAGGGACACAAGCAATTAGTTGAAAGTTACGGTGAAGAAATCGCTGAACAAATCATCACTCTCAACAAAGCCAACTATATTGCTCCAAAAAGGAAAGATGTTTCTGGGGCGTTTAATGTAGCGTTTCCAGTGCAAGACAAGCTCTATAATCGCGATCAACAACGAGGCTTAGTGGAGTTTGCGACACAGTTTAATGTTGAGTCTAAAAAATTATCAGAAGAGGACCTAGGGTTCGTTAGGTTATTAGTCTCTGAGCCTCATGACAATTCTAAATGGGTCACCTTTGATGATTGGGAGAAGGCACGATTAAAAGCAAATAAAAAGGTGCGATTATCGCCTTTCCACCGTTTGAAGTGGCAAATGGTGTTAGGCAAACAAAGTCTAAAACAGATGACGTCAAATGTGTTTCAGTGTGAGATGTCTTATCAGCGCACTGACGGTTTACTTAATACCAGTGGGCCTAAGTTTAATTTGATGTTCAAACCGATGAAACACGAGGAATTTAGTGTAGACCCCAAAGGCGAGTTGGCCGAATTTTTTGAGGCGGAAAAAGTAGACAGCAAAGTCTTTATTGGTTGTGAGTTTGAGCCGTATTTTTACTTTGGTGATGATGTCTTCTCTGGAGTGAAGCCTTTGATCGCCAAGCATGATTTAGTTGATTATAGTGGCTATTTATCGAAAGTTGCTCTCGGTCCGATTTTTGGGCAAGTGATAAAAATTGACTCCCAACAAGATGTACTCAAAGAATATGTACACAGCGGTGGCTTCAAAAACATGACCTATGAGTTCACTCTATCTGGAAGCAATTATAAGCTACCAGTACGAGTGGACAAAACAGTCGGACGATTTATTACTTCACCTAGACAGATTCCTGTAGGGGTTGATACAAACCATAACCATACACTCTCTGCGAAATCGGGTTTTATAGCGAACGGAAATAGTGTGTCAGAGAAAGACTTGTTAACGCTAGATTTTGTCTTACATAGTAAAGTTCATAAAGGCCCGACAAAGCCTATTATCGATGACATCAAGCACAGTGCGATTGCGGTCAACTACGGAAATAAACGACAGTTTATGAACGAGGAGAGTATGTTCACTACTGCGGATGAGCTCAAAGGCTTTGATTGGACTTCGAATAAGTCATTCGCTATGGAAGTTATGCTCATTGGTGGTAAGCACAGAAAAGAGTCGTATCAGGGCCAAAACCTCGAATGGCAGAGTGTTCCAGTTTCACTAAAGCTCTCTACTACTTTTGATAATGAAGCCGTATTCGGCTCTGAAACTACCGCTGGCCCTGAATATCTAAGTAACCTTACTTACATCGGGATACTAAAGAAGGACGGGTCTAAATGGACGCTAAATGACAGTGATGTGATTAACAAAAATATAGACTCAGATTTCGTTTCTGAGGCTTTATCCTACATAGATATGGATGAAGATTTCGATGGTAAGGTAGTCTACGTGTCTCGTTTCGAGTTCGCATTTAAAGCGCTGAACGGTCAAGAAATCAAGGGGCTTCGACCATTTGGACCCGTTGTTTCGACATTTGGTCGATTCCAAGAAGCAGTTCTAAAGGTGTCCTCTCTAGCACAACGCAATACAGCGGAAAAGACGCCGTTCAAACTTGGAAGCTTTGAGATGTCGTTGGACAGGCAGTACAAAAATGTAGATGAATTATCTTATTTTTCTGATTGTGAAGACCCAAGCTATAAAGTTGACAAAGATATGTACATCAACTGGGCAAAACTGAAACCAGCAGAGCGTACCGAGCGTCTGGTAACCTGGATTAGAGACCCCTACTTAGCAACTATCATTGAAGCGTCCATTCTCAATAAATAAAAAAAACCGCCTTAGGGCGGTTTTTATTGTCAATCGGAACTTAATCAATCGATCTACTCAGTTTGCTCATCCACGGAGCTCAACCCGCCGCAGAAATATCGTATTTCTTCATCTTGTGATTGAGCGTACTTAATGGAAGCGACAGTTGCTCTGCCGCTCGTTTCGTGTGCCAATTACAAGAGTTTAAGCAGTCAATAATTACGGTACGTTCGTATTGGCTGACGACCTCTTTTAGGCCAACTGCGACATCGTCATCTCCTAGAGGTTCAGGTTCAAACGTGGGCTGTATTGCCGATGTAACTGGAGCAACGACTTGATGGTGTTCTACCTCTTCAGGGATCTGTTCACCAAACTCAATCTGAGTAATGGTTTCGAAATCGGAAAGCAGAACCGAGCGTTCGATGATGTTTTTAAGCTCACGCACGTTACCCGGGTAAGGGTAAGCGAGCAGTTGGTTTCTCACATTAGCACTCAAGCCTGGTGATTGAGGCAAGCCTAACATCGTCGTGGTGTGCTGAACAAAGTGCTCAGCAAGTGGGATAATGTCCGCTTGTCTGGATCTCAGTGGTGGTAAAGTGATAGGGAAAACATTCAAGCGATAGAATAAATCGGCCCTAAAGTCACCGTCTTTAATCTGCTGCATTAAATTACAGTGTGTCGCTGCAATGACTCTGACATCCACTTCAATTTCTTTGCTGGCACCAACAGGACGAACTTTACGTTCTTGCAGCACACGCAGTAGTTTAGCTTGAAGTAGCATTGGCATATCGCCAATTTCATCTAGGAACAGGGTGCCACCGTTTGCTGCTTCAAATAAGCCAACTTTGTCCTTGTCTGCACCGGTAAATGCCCCTTTTCTGTGTCCGAAAAGTTCGGATTCCAGAAGTTGTTCAGGAATTGCGGCGCAGTTCTGAACGATTAATGCTTGATCTGAACGATTCGAGTTTTCGTGAATGTATTTTGCAATGACTTCTTTACCCGCACCTGTCTCGCCTCTTAGTAAGACGTCGACAGGCAGAGAGAGCACCTTATCAAGTCGGCTCAATACATTGACCATCTCTTCACTTTCAGCGATCGGACCTTGATAGGTTTTCTTTGTCCGCTTTTTTAGCTGAGTATTTTCACGGACCAATGCTTGGTTATCGGCGCTTAAACTCTTAATCACTTGTCCATATTGCTCTAACCAAATGGCATGGCGAATATTACTTGCCGCCATTCGGCAAAACTCGGTAAGTGCGGTTTCGTTATCGATAACGCTTAAATCGAGCAAAACCAATAATCCAATGGTTTTGCCTTCATCATCAATCAATGGCCAAGCAAGTAAGTTGTTGCTTTTTAGACCTAACGTTTGCTCGGTTTGATAGATGCCTTCGCAGTCATAACCATTATAAGTGTATAGCTCATTGATCAAGACAACTTCGCCGTTACGTACGGCGAAGTTGAATGGGTCGGCTTCACTTACTGTGTCTAACTGCAGTGGTTCCCAAGGATGTGAGGCAATGACTTTTTCATGGTGGTGTGCAGTGCTCGGAATCAAGGCTTGACCGGTTTGGTCAAGCACGTAAATGATGCCATGTTTCGCGAAAGTCATTTGCCTTGCTGCTGTGAGAACGGCATCCAAAGTTTGAGCTAACTGGCTGCGATCAGCCAGAGATTGGCTGATCGCAAGTAGGGCGTTACTAAGCTCACTATGGTTAGCTGAACGCATAGGTTAGAGTTCCTTGCTCGTCCACAGAAACGTCAATTTGAGTATGTGAATCACCCTTGTCATTCACCAGTAGTTGAGTCGAAAGCTGCGGCAATAGTTGACGGTTAATAACGGCATCAATATTTCGAGCTCCCGTCTCTGCAAGGCGGCAGTTGCCTAATACGAATTCCACTAAGTTATCACCATAGCAAAGTGCCAGTTTGTGGTGGCTTTGCAGGCGCTCAGACACTTTCTTCAGTTTATGATGGATGATATCAGTCATTGCTGCGTCTGAAAGTGGAAGGAATGGCAACACGGACATACGAGCCAACAAGGCTGGCTTGAAGTGTTGATTCAACGTTGGGCGAATGGCTTCAGCGACGATATTGGCATCAATGTCTTTCGCTTGGTGAACTAAAGACTCAATCTCATGAGTCGCAAGGTTACTTGTCATGATGATGAGTGTATTTTTGAAGTCGATGGTACGACCTTCGCCATCATTTAGCGTGCCTTTGTCGAACACTTGGTAGAACAGGTTGAGTACTTCTGGATCTGCTTTTTCAACTTCATCTAAAAGAACAACAGAGTAAGGGCGCTGACGAACTGCTTCGGTCAGCATACCGCCTTCACCAAAACCAACATAGCCAGGAGGAGAACCAATAAGACGAGAAACCGTGTGTTTCTCTTGGAACTCAGACATGTTGATGGTTGTCATGAAGCGTTCACCACCAAACATCTGATCAGCGATAGCGCGAGCGGTTTCTGTTTTACCTACACCACTTGGGCCAACCAATAAGAAAACACCCGTTGGTGCATCTGGGTTACCTAATCCCGCTTTTGCGGTTTGAATACCTTCAGCAAGCGCATCAATGGCAAATTCTTGGCCTTTAATGTTTTGAATTAGGTTTTGCTTCAAGTTTAAGGTCGCTTGCGACTCATCTTGAAGCATCTTACCAATAGGGATGCCTGTCCAATCAGAAATTACATGACTAATTTCGTTGGGACCCACTTCATAGTGAACGAGTGGATTGGTACCGCGCACGTTATCTAAACGTTCGTTACAAGATTGAATAGCTTCGCGAGTCTGCTCTTCAGAATATTCATGACAATTTGGCTTGTCACTTGTTAGTGCTTCATTGTCTTGAAGCGCATTGTCAGCTTTAGGATCACGGTCTTCTTCAGTCGAAGGAGTAGTAAGGCTATAAAGATGGCTACGCAGTTCAATGATTTCTTGAATAAGAGATTGTTCTTTTTTCCATTGAACTTGAAGGGTAGCTTGTTCTTCGGTGGCCTTTTCAATCTTCTCTTTTAGATCAGGAATTAAAGCGGCACTGTGTTTGTCACCGGTTTGCTGCAGTTGGTCACGCTCAAGAGCTTCGAGTTCGCGGTTCGCAGCTGCAATTTCTTGATGCAATGTTTCGACAGGTGCCGGTGTTGCATTAAGGCTAATATTGACGCGAGCACAAGCCGTATCTAACACGTCGATTGCTTTATCTGGCAGTTGGCGTCCAGTGATGTAACGATCAGCTAAGTTTGCTGCGGCAGTGATTGCGTCGTCACGTACGTACACGTTATGTGATTTTTCATAGGCTGGTCTTAAGCCTCGGATGATCAATGCGGCTTGACTAGCTGATGGCTCATCGAGTTTTACTAGTTGGAAACGGCGCGCCAGAGCTGGATCTTTTTCGAAATATTTCTTGTATTCAGACCATGTGGTGGCAGCAATTGTTTTTACTTCACCACGTGCTAGAGCGGGTTTAAGTAGGTTGGCAGCATCACTGCCCCCAGCTTGATTGCCTCCGCCAACTAGCGTATGAGCTTCATCTATAAATAAAATGATTGGAGTCGGTGAGTTCTTCACTTCATCTAGTACTGCGTTAAGGCGTTTTTCAAACTCACCTTTTACACTCGCTCCTGCTTGAAGTAAGCCCATGTCTAGGCCGTATAGTTCAACACCTTTGAGGCAGTCTGGCACATCTCCTTCGGTAATTTTTAATGCAAGACCCTCTACCACCGCTGTTTTACCAACTCCCGGCTCACCTACGGCGATTGGGTTATTTTTTCTGCGTCGCGCCAATATGTCGATTATTTGTCGGATTTCCTGATCACGGCAGAATACTGGGTCGATCTCGCCCTTTCTTGCTTTGCCGGTAAAGTCGGTGGTGAATTTACTTAATGCCGAACCATCTTCACGTGTGTCGGTTTTTTCTGATGTCGTTGCTAAAGATTCTAGAGAGTTTGTTGTGAGTTCAGAAAAGTTACGCTTTAAGGTATCTGGGTTTACACCGTCTAAGATTGAAGCGTAGCCGTGCTGACCATAGCGTAGTGGGTTACTCACGAGTGTAAGAAGTAGGGCGCCAGAGCGAATCTGAGTTTCGGATAGATCTAAAGATGAGACCAACCAACTTTCTTGAAGCCATTCGATTAAAAGCGAAGAAAAAACGGGCTTGCTGCCGTTGCCTGTTGTGTTGGTATCTAAAGTCGAACGAATGGATTGCCTTAAAATGGTCTCTGAGCAATCGAAATGACTTAATAAGATATCAAAATCACTATTTGGCCTTTCTAATAAGCTTAATAGATAGTGTTCAATTTGCACTTCATTGGCTTTTTCCGATACGGCTAATGCAGCGGCATCCTCTAAAGCGACTTTTACAATAGGGTGCAGACGTTGTATTAAAGAGGAAAGGTTTATATTTATCATTTTAGTTCTATTAGTTATGTATATGGGATGCAGCAATTATACTAAAATTGATAACTGGTTTTTTATTCGGTGATGAATTTACTATTGTTTATTGGTTACTTTTATTGTTTGTTTTGGCTTTTTATCTGACTAATATTTAAAATCCCGTTAAAAATAATAAATAGTCTAGGTGTTATGATTTAATTACTAGTTTTTTTGACTTTATTTCTAATCTTCGAGATAGTTATTTTGCCTTTGTGTTTTAAATTCAATTTATTAGTATCCACGTTCAATAAATCGTTTTTATAAACAACAAATTGTTGTTAAATATAATGTTTATAACGGGTGATTTTTTGTAACTGACTGTATTCATTGGTTTTATAAAGTTGGCATGATGTTTGTATTAGCTTAACCAGTCGCGGTGATAAGCGATTTGGTGAATTAATGAATTAATGAATTAATGAATTATAAATTTTAAAAAGGAAATATCGATGCCAACTCCAGCATATATGTCTATCAATGGTGAAACTCAAGGTCACATTACTAAAGATACTTACTCTGCAGATTCTGTAGGTAACACTTGGCAAGAAGCTCACGTTGATGAGTTCCTAGTTCAAGAACTTGATCACGTACTAACAGTTCCACGTGACCCACAAAGTGGCCAACCAACAGGTCAACGTGTTCACCGCCCTGTAGTAGTAACTAAAGTACAAGACCGTTGTTCACCTCTGTTATTCAACGCATTAGTGTCTGGCGAAAAGCTTCCTGAGTGTGTAATCCGTTTTTACCGTACTTCAGTACAAGGTAAGCAAGAGCACTACTACTCAATCAAGTTAATTGATGCACTACTTGTAGATATTCAAACTCGTATGAATCACTGTCAAGACGCTGCAACTTCAGATCGTGTAACTGAAGAAGTACTTAAGCTGACTTACCGTGCAATCGAAGTAACTCACGAGAACTGTGGTACTGCTGGTAACGATGACTGGCGTGCTCCACGCGAAGCTTAATCGCTTTTCGTGAAAAACAAAGGGTCAACAACTGCTGTTGGCCCTATTTCTATTATTAGTATCAGGTAAAAGATATGGTGAATGACGTAGAATTTAAGTTTGAACTGCAAGGC
Source organism: Vibrio sp. 1S139 (assembly GCF_041439475.1). Taxonomy (NCBI): domain Bacteria; kingdom Pseudomonadati; phylum Pseudomonadota; class Gammaproteobacteria; order Vibrionales; family Vibrionaceae; genus Vibrio; species Vibrio sp. 1S139. The sequence continues at coordinate 15,327 of NZ_JBGOOD010000062.1, read as the reverse complement.
TCTGAGCATGATTTTCGTGTGGAGAGCTTTCAGGTAATCGAAGAGCTTTCAAAGCCTTTTCAAATCAGCCTATCATTACTTTCACTTGATCCTGATATCTCATTTGATGCACTTATCCGTAAACCAGGTAGCTTGACTCTATATGGCCAAGGTGTCAGTTCAGCGAGATGCTTTCACGGCGTAGTTAATGAAGTTCGTTACCTTGGATCGGGTAGGAGATTCTCCCGTTACCAACTGACTCTTGTTCCGCAAGCTTGGTTTTTGAGCCAAAGACAAGACTGCCGAATATTTCAACAAAAATCAGCGTCGGCGATCATCTCTGAAGTTTTAGATGATGCGTCAGTAACTGATTATCGATTAGAGCTGTCAGGCGTATATCCTTCAAAAGAATACGTGCTCCAATATCGAGAGACAGACCTAGAGTTTGTTCAACGAATTTTGGCTGAGCATGGTATGTGGTACTACTTTGAGCATACAGAAGCTAACCACACAATGGTTATTGTCGACAGTAATGATGCAATAGCTGAGTTATTGAGCTCACCACTTAACGGGTCTTATTTGGGTCCTATTGTTTATCATGCTGATGGTGGTGGTGTTGCAGATCGCGAGCATATCTCTGATCTTGAACTTGTGAATCGAGTGAAAACCGGCCACGTTACTTACACTGACTATAACTACGAGTTTCCGAAGATCCCTCAGGAAATGAGCAGTTCCGGCGAACTCGATTTAGATTTGAAATTATTCGATTTTCCAGGACGTTACGTTGACCCAGCAATGGGGCAAGTAAGATCAAATGAATGGATGTCAGAGCACGTTGTAGATAATCAGCAAGTAGAGGCGACCAGTAATGTCATGAGACTGGCGTCTGGATACAGTTTTAGTATCAGTGAGCATCCACGTTCGGCAATTAACCGCGATTACCTCATGCTGTCGGTGATGCATAGTGGTCATGACCCTCAGGTGCATGAAGACGAAACTAATGGTCTGCCAACTACATATCATAATCAGTTCGCGTGTATTCCTAGACATGTTGAGTTTAGAGCTCCAAAACTTGAAGCTCCTTTGGTTGAAGGTACGCAAACAGCGGTTGTCGTGGGGCCTGCAGGTGAAGAGATCTATACCGATAAGCTTGGGCGAATCAAAGTCCAGTTCCATTGGGACCGTTATGGCGAGAGCGATGAGCATTCGAGTTGTTGGATTCGAGTTAGCCAATCAATGGCTGCACCGACTTGGGGGGCGGTATACCTACCTCGCATCGGCCATGAGGTGGTTGTTACCTTCCTAGAGGGAGACCCTGATAGGCCTTTAGTTACTGGCGCAGTTTATAACGGACTTCATTATCCTCCATATTCGTTACCAGAGAACAAAACGCGGACAACTTTTAGAACGCAAACGCATAAAGGGACAGGCTATAACGAGTTGAGCTTTGAAGATGAAGCTAACCAAGAAGAAGTCTACATTCATGCGCAAAAGGACATGTCGACCAAGGTTTTAAATAACCGTTATCGCGACATAGGTCAAGATGAGTTTTTAAAGGTTGCACGCCATCAGACAAATGATGTTCACGGTGATCACAAAGAGACCATTGACGGACACAAGACCACCCAAGTTAACAGTACGTTTACTGAAACTGTCGAACAAGATGTATCCGTTACTTACAATGCCAATGAGACTCAATATGTTAAGAATAACTCTGATCTAGAAATTGGAGACAATCAAATTACCAAGATTGGTAAGAATGATGACTTGGATGTGGGCGAAAATAGCAACTTAACGGTAGGTGCTTCAAAAAGTTCTGACATTGGAGCTGATGATAACCAAACGGTTGGTGGCAACTTAACGGTTTCTGTTAAAGGAAATACTTCATACAAAGCCGATGGTGCGACCCAGATCATAAGCGGTGACAAGATAGTACTGAAAACGGGTGGGTCTTCATTAGTGATGAATAGTGATGGTTCTATCAAGTTGTCCGGTTCTTCAATAACCATTGAAGGAAGCGATAAAGTTGTAGTCAAAGGTGGAAACGTAGCGATCAATTAATGATGGAAAAACAAACCCAAATTATCCAAACCATCACCGAACAGCAAGCCGAATCAACGGCTTGCTTTTCGCGTTTTGGAACAATTGTATCGATTAACGAATCTAAAAGTGGTGTTCGTGTCGATTTCGAAGGTAACCCTTTACAGCAACCAATAAATGCGAGGTTGGGGCGGGGGTTCAAATTAGCCGAGTTACAACTTGCTATTGATAACAAACTTTCATGTCGTATCGAATTTTTAAATAACGATTTTAATCTCCCTTTAGTCACAGATATCTTTTTCTCCATTCTAGATGATTCTGATGAATTTGTACTGAGAGCAAAGAAAATGGTTATTGAAACGGAACAAGAGTTAATAGTGAGAAGTGGCGAAACAGAGACTCGTTACAGCGGCCGTGATGGCCGAATTACCACCAAAGCCAAATATGTGACTTCCCAAGCAGAGAAGGCTCAAAAAATTCAAGGCGGCACCATCGCGATCAATTGATCGTGTTACTAGATTGGATTCACGGATGCGTCAAAAAATAGGTATTGATCAACTAAACCAGCCGATTACTAATGAAGATTTGGAACTCGCCATCACTAATGCGGAAAGTACGCTCGCTTTATTGGACGAGCTTCCTATCAAGTGGCTGGATATGTGTAATGAAAAGCTGTCACTGGCTTCGGAGACACTCGGTTTCTTGTTAAAGCAACGCTTACAAGTACATAAAAGGGGATACCCAAGCGTTAAACTGGAGTATTTAGCGCTGGCTGAGCGTCAGATTGAAGACCTAAAAAATGTTTATTGGTCTTTCTATCGATTGGCTCCGGGATTGATTCATCAATTAAAGCAGAGCGAACCAACCATTTATGCTTGGCTCATGTTGAATTCTGAAATTGGACAAGAGCACGAAAACCTACTTTGTGGTTTATCGATACTTGATGATTTGGATTACCAAACCGCAAAATTGCTAGTTGTTCAGTCATCATTATCAGACATCGACTCTGTGATCATCGGAATGGTTGAAGGTGGTTGTAAGCTTCCCTTACTTTTCCTTGAATGCATACAGTTACGTCAGAGTATTACTGTCGGTTTATTAAAACGTTGGCTCAAAGATAAACGATTTTCCGATCATAAAACGCATTCGTTTTTATCTTTACAAAATGATTCAGAGAGCGTCATTTGGTTAGTTGAAAATACTGCGGGCAGTCAGAATTTGTTTGAACGATTACTTGCGAAGGAAGACAGGAATACATGGTTTCGTAAGGAGTTCGGTGTATCCGTCGATGGTGTCTTTGATCCTGAAGTCATTACTTTTGCCAAACTTTTAGAACTCAAAGAGTTTTCCAAGTTTGATACGAGCGGTGCGCTGGCGCCAATTGAGTTTGTTTTACATGGCCTGAATGAGCACGTTCCTGAAATAGTTGAATTGATGTTAAGCCTTGATGAGTTCGATGGCGAGCAATGGGTTCAGGCGCTCTATATTGTCTATGGACAACGTATGCCAGTGACACCAGAAAATTTTGGCCTCGACATTGAATGGGATGAAATACTCATAAAGTTAACAGAGTGGGTTGAAAGTGGTGCTTACATACAAGTATCACCAAGTCGAATGGGGCAACCTTTGACCTTAGAAACCAGTATACAAGCCATGTTCGATACTCAGGTTAGTACCGTATTTAGGGTTTGGATTTGGCGACAGGTTTGTCTTCACACTCGATCATACATTCCTTGGGATTTTACTATGCCTGCTCATCAACAAAACTGGAATATCACACGATTAACTCAGAATTCAGCAGCCTCAGAAAGGTTCAATTTAAGGAATAATAATGCAGTTGTGGGATATTGAGAATCATCCTGACCTTTCTATTAAAGGCAGATTCCAACGAGATCAGAATGGCGATGAGGTGTGGGTTGTTGTTGGAAAACGCTCTTGGAAACTCGTAGATTCAGTTTGGACGGAGCAAGAAGAGTCAGAGATTTACGACGATCCGATTTATTTGGGTGAAGCGGGGCTCTCCGCCATGAAAGTAGACCATGAATTTGCCATAGTCAAAGCCAATACTGATGTGCTGATTTTCGGTAAGGCACGAAGCTATGCAAAAAAGGCAGTTACGTACCACGAGTGTCGGCTTTTGATTGACGGTCACATTGATAAAACCATCTCGGTACTTGGTGATAGGCAATGGATTGAGCATGGTGGCAGTGTAACATTGAGTAAACCACTCCCATTTGTCGAAAAAGAGATCGATTTCTCATGTGCCATAGGCGGCGATTTAAGAAATCGACTCGGTGGAGGAGTTGCTGATAGCAAAGGTGAACTATTGAAACAGAAGGTTCCTTCGGTTTTTTATCCTACGGAAGATTGGAGTGCGACACCCAAGAATACACGGGTTGCTGGATTTGGCCCGTTAGCCCCATTTTTCGGGGCTCGTCAGCAATATGCTGGCACTTTTGATGACGATTGGCTAGAGAATAGGAAACCTCTTTATCCCGTAGACTTTGACCAGCGTTTTTATCAGAGTGCGCCACTAGACCAACAATGCAAAGGCTTCATATCTGGCGGTGAACGATTGATGATGAGTGGATTTTGCCATAATGATGCACTCTCTTTCCGCTTCCCTCAGGAAATGTATGTCGCAGAAGCGCAGTTCAAAAATGCTAATTATCAAGCTGATATGTTTATTTCTACCGTTTTCATCGATACCGAGACTCGCACACTTTCAATCAGCTATAGCGCTGCGTTTCCATGTCAAGGTGAGGAGCACCTGTTAGTGTCAACGAAGATTCATAAAAAACAGGAGTTTTCCGATAATGAATAACAATTCAGCACGATTTGTTATTGGGATGGAGGCCATGACACCAACCGGCATGAACCTTGATATCGCCACAACAGTCGCCAAAGCGGATTTGGGAAGGTTTGACCAGAAAGTGGACTTGGATGGAATAGAAAGGTTCACCTTCGCCAATATTGAATACACTTCGAAGACATCATTGTTTGATAAGTGTAAAGAGCTTATTGAGAGCTTGATCGACTCTCTTTTAAAGCAGTTACCTACATCATTAAAGCCTATTCCGTTACTCGTCAATGTACCGGGCTCTATTTCTGCTGTGGAGATGAGTCAGTGGTTAAGTGAATGTAAGCATTGTGATTCAATATCACGTTATGAAGTGGTTCAACAAAGTGGACCATCATACTTGACCACATCATTGGCTAAGTTGAACCAATTCGATGCAATAATGAGTATCTCAGTAGATTCACTTGTTGATGATCTCAGTGACTTAATCGAAGCTGGAGATGTCATGAGTTCAACTAATCCATGGGGCATAATACCGAGTGAGGGCGGGGCGGGTTTACTGTTATGTCGGAATAACTTGGTGCAAACGTTAAAGCTTAAACCCAAAGCAAAGTTAGGTTATTTCGAAGTAGAACCTGCAAATACAACGCGAAGGTCAGTAATGAAGCTCGTCAGGAATGCGAGTCGCAATATCAAGAGTTTTGGGCCTGTATTCTCTGATATGACTAATCTGAGGTCTCATACTGAAGATTATGGATTCGCGTTAGGTGCACGCGCCGAATGTTTTGATAACCCACAGCAGCCCACTTTAATTAATGATTTATGGGGTACATTGGGTAGTTGTTCTGCATTGGCATTAATGGCCTGCACTATCCAAGAGGTAACGCATAATAGCCCTGTAACCCTGTTAATGTTTGATGTTAAAGGAGAAAGGGCGTTGCTCCAACTCACTTGTATGAAACAGACCTGACTGCATAGCCGTGATACGAAACGCTTATATTATAATCATTATCACACGACAATTATCTGAAAGGCGATTCAGTAGACAAAGTTAGTCTTAGCGTTTATTTAGATCCACCTTATTCATCAAGCCGCTTTAGTTGCTGCACCGCTCTATCTCTAAATTTGTAACACCTTGATGAAACTGATGTGTATTTTTATCATCGTAATTAAGTATAGCGTTGTACATTCCAATGACGAACTCAAGCTTAGGAGCGGGGCTTGATGGTTTTATGATAAGTGAGCAGTATTTCAGTGCTTTACCATACTCACTTGATATCGAACTATTCCTAATTCCTATTTGGTGAATCCACTTCCCAAACACCTATTCCAATTATAGAGATAATCAATATTATTTCTGAACATTACTCAGATAAACGAACAATTCGTTTTTATTAGAATGAACTAAAAATGTGACTCAGTTAACAATGTATGTTTAGTTCGTTATTTACGTGGATAAGTACCCTAATTTTTAGCCAAAAATAGTTAGTTAAAGCGTTTGTCGTAATGTTCGGTTGTTTAGTAATAATAACTGAATTAATAGTCTTACCGATGGTTTTAAATACTGCTATTGAAAAGGGTATTGGACAGTAATTATTATCTAGCATTAATTTATTTCGTTTGATAAAGAGTTTAGCGTGCCAGAAAAGCAAGGGACAGCCAAAGGTTATCTAGATAAGTTGGTTGTGAAAGCGATCGAAAAGAAAAATCAGCAAGCTCAGAATATGGCTAATAAAAATAAGCCCAAGCTAGAGTATGTGATTTTCTCCCAATTTGACGTGTTAGATACATTACCTTCAAAAAATGGCAAAACGACTGTTTATCACCTGGCCAAGAAAGGGAACCCTGAAAAACAGGTTTGCTGTAAGGTTCTAAATGAAGGTTCATCTGAACTTGCGAATGAATTAATCATTAATGAAGCCAGTCGTCTTGAGATGTCTCAACATCCGAGTGTTGCTGATTTCATTAAAATAGGCAAAGAGTTCGATCGACCATACTTTATGTATCAGTGGATTCAGGGAGAATCTTTGGCTGAAAAAATGGCTCGTCATACTCCTAAAGGTTTTAGGCATGACCATATTGCGTGGCTGATATATCAATTGTCTGGTGCGCTTGAGTTTATGCACACGAGAGGTGTCTGCCATTTAGATATTAAACCTTCAAACATTATTGTTACAGAGTCCGATTATGTAAAGTTGATCGACTTTGGTGCTGCTCGTTATGTTGGTGAATCTAATACTTACGCTGAAGCAAGCATGAGCTATGCGTCTCCTGCGTTTATAAAGTCTGGCGTGGCTCAACCTCAAGATGACGTCTATTCATTGGCGTTATTAACTGGGCATCTATTTCTTGGAGCTGCATTTGGCGATGCTTGGACAACTCAATTACAAGCAAAAAAACGACCAGGTTTAATCCCTAACCATGTATGGAAGTTAATTAAAGATGTTGTCAACAACCCTCGACAGCACAGGTATACAGCGACTTCGTTTGCGCAGCAACTAGCCAAGATCGATACCCAAAAATTTGGTGCTGATGTAAGTGCTCCCTTATTTAGTAGTTTACGGAATGCTGATCTCGTTCTAACCAAACATCGAACTATTGACAGAATTCAAAGTGGTCGGCTTCGATACTTAGAAGCGAGTTTGGTTCTGTGTGTCGTGATTATCACTGGTACATATTTATATAACCAAGGTCAGCCTGAATGGAAATCGATTGTTAAATCGACCAACAGTTCGAGTAGCCTTGTGAGCACGATTAAACCTGCACAAACCGCGTCTTTTTTAGCGCAGTCTCCATGGGATATTGAATTCGCGTTACAAGATATGGAAAAAGATGTCGTCTCGACAGCTCCTTACCGAGAAGCTTATGAAGTCCAACAGAGCAAATTAGCTAAGTTGTATAAAAACTATGAATCGGACTTGAATGAATATGAAGGGGCGGTCGATCTACTTCCTAAAACTCTGATGTCGATCCGGCATGATCTCGTTGTTTTGCGAGAAAAACTGAACAGTGACGGCTCTCTATTTCCTTATGCAGATAAAGCGCTGACGGAAACGATGGCAAGTCTGAATAAGGCGACCATCAATTCACAAAATATTGCCGCCTTTGGTGGGAATCAAGAACAGCGTTTAGTCGAACTCATCTTAGATGGGAAATCAGATGTTGCAGACAGTGATATTGAAACTGCTTGGAAAGTAAACCAGTCAAGAGCCTACTTTTATAGTCATGTATTACCGCGAAAAGTGCTCAGCGGAATAGATGCCTCGATAGAGAAAAATGCAAAGCAGCATTATTACACCAAAGCAATTCTTGAGGCAGAAGCTGCGCAATCATTTTTTGGTAACACGCCAAAATTGAAAGCTAAAGTAAGAGCTCTAAAAGTAGCAAGAAGCGAATTTATCTTGTTCAGTACTGTAACTGAACAATCAGTATTTGGCCGACAGAAACTTCACGACTCGTTAGCTGATCTAGAGACTAATGCCCCTAAGAAATTCAGCGAAATAACGGAAATTCTTAATAGTATGGCAAGTGATTCTATAGACAAAAGTCATCAACTATCTAAACCAGCGCGAGGTGCTATAGCAATCGAGCGAGCAATTAGAAATTACAATTCTGAAAGCAGAGGTTAACTTGAGTCTGATCGATACTGAAACGCTATTAGCACCAATATCTGAACACTCACCAACTGGTGAGGATGCTAGGTACGAGTTTTGCTATGAAATGATGGAAGCCGAAGTGAAAAAATTTGGTTCATTATTTGGTGAGACTGTTGACTGGCATATAGTAAAAGTCCATTCGATTGAAGTGCTAAGTCAGCATAGTAAGGATCTTAAAGCGCTTTGTTATCTGATCCGTTCTTTGGTAGAGGACAAAGGCGAGATAGGGCTTGAGGAAGGATTATCTTTGCTCAATGACTCAATCAGTCGTTTTGGTCATGAGTTATACCCTAAACGTAAAAGAGGTAGAGATGGGGCTGTTGAGTGGCTCAATCATCAATTCAAACTCGTCGCGACTAAATTGTCTGCAGAATCCCTTGACTGGGAAGTTCTATCTCGATGTATCACACTAACTGAAGGTATCCAGCGTCAGTTTGACGAGATATTTCAAGACTCTGATGTAGACTTTTTCGAATTAAAAAGTCATTTGAATCAACTAATGCAGAACGCATCTTTAAATGAAGAAACGTTGGTTGAACACAGTTTGGCTGATTCCGAACCGCTCATTGATGTTGTTGCACTGTCCGAGAAAGCGATCGTTCCACAAAGCCACGAAGCTGACAGTCCGAAGACGCACACCACGCCTAATCAGAAACGAAGTAAACCTCGAGAGCACAGCACTGTAGACGTTGACACAGATTTTTCATCTCCGGCTGCATCAAAGCGTACGTTAAAAAAAGTGTCTGAGATCATGGTGCATTCAAATCCGACTGAACCTTTAGGATATCGGATTTACCGTCACCTGACATGGGCCGACGTTGATGGTTTACCTGATCACAAAGACAATCTAACGCCTCTTAGCCTCGCTGTGTCATCAGACCAGCAGGCGGAATATCGAGATAAAGCAAATCAAGAAAGTGATATCGATACGATCAAGCGTTTAGAGCGAACACTTACTGATGCGCCATTTTGGCTGACTGGGCATTATTTCGTTTATTCAATGTTAGACAATCTTGGGTATGACGAAGCTGCGTTGGCTGTAAAGCAAGAAACAAAGAGATTTGTCGATTCTTTTGAGGGAATTGAGAACCTCTCTTTCAAAAATTCTATTCCATTTGCGGATGAAGCAACGATTACTTGGTTGTCTACAGGTAACGCTTGTCCTTCGGGTAAGTCGTCAATAATTCAAACTATTGTTGTAGCTGAAGATGATCTATCTGAGATGGAGGATATTGCCCTAGGTGACTTGGGTAAATATGTGGCTGAACTGTCAAACAAACTCGAGTTGGATAACTCCGGTCGTGGACAATTCATGTTGCACTTAAAGTTAGTGAAAGCCTACCAAAGTGTTGGTTTATACCCTTTGTGCTTGCCTTACTTGGAACAAAGTTGGGCGGTGGCTAAGGAACTAAATCTATCAATTTGGGAACCCCATTTGTTTTTTTCTTTAGAAAATCTAATTCAAAAAACTCTAAAGGAACTATATCGAACTAAGGATTTTTTACCTGTGAGATATAGCGAATGGGAAACAATTTATGACCAGCAATAAACTAGAAAGGACTAATTATGTCACGTGATGGCTCGGTGGCTCCGAAAGAGCGAATTAATATACGTTATGTTCCAGCAACAGGCGATGCGTCTGATGATGTTGAACTGCCCCTAAGTATGATGGTTGTCGGTGACTTCACTGCTCGTGCAGATGAAACTCCGATCGAAGAGCGTAATCCGATTAATATCGATAAAGATAACTTTAACGAAGTATTAGAAGGTTACGCACCGAATATCAAAGCAAATGTTGAAAACCGTCTTTCTGATGAAGAAGGTGCGCAAATTGGCGTTGATATTACATTCAAAAATATGAAGGACTTTACTCCAGAGTCGATTGCGAAGAGCGTTCCTGAGCTGAATGGTTTACTAGAACTTCGTGAAGCCTTGGTTGCATTGAAAGGCCCTCTAGGGAATGTACCTGCTTTCCGTAAGAAGATTGCAGCAGTTCTTCAAGATGAAGAAGCAAGAAAGAAACTTTTGGATGAACTAAGCATTGGTGCAGACCAAGGCGAAAAAGCAGAGTAAGGAAGATCATGTCGGCAGAAGCACAAGCACCAGAACAAGAAGCAGCTCTAGTTGAGTCAGGCTCTCTTCTGGATAGCATTTTAAATGAGACTCGCATTAAACCAAGTGATGAGGGTTTTGACGTTGCAAAGCGTGGCGTTGAAGCATTCATTGGTGAGTTATTAAGCAGCTCAACAGTAGAAAAAGTAGACCAGTCTTTAGTTGATTTGATGATCTCTGAGATTGATCAAAAGTTGTCTAAACAGGTTGATGCAATTCTTCACAACGAAGAAGTTCAAGCGATTGAATCAACATGGCGTGGTCTTAAATATCTTGTTGATCACACGGACTTCCGTGAAAACATTCAAATCGAACTTATTTCGGCTAAGAAAGACGAAGTTCTGGATGATTTTGAAGATGCTCCTGAAGTAGTGAAATCAGGTTTATATAAGCAGATTTATACTCGTGAATACGGTCAATTTGGTGGTAAGCCTGTAGGTGCCGTTATTTGTGATTACCAACTATCTGCGTCTTCGCCTGATATTAAACTAATGGAATATATGGGTAATGTAGGTGCTATGTCTCATGCACCATTTATTACTTCTGCATCTTCTCAATTCTTTGGTTTAGATTCTTATGAAGAATTACCAAACTTAAAAGACTTAAAGTCGGTATTTGAAGGTCCTCAGTATACTAAGTGGCGCGGATTCCGTGAGCACGAAGACGCACGTTATGTTGGGCTGTGTACATCACGTTTTATGCTGCGTACGCCATACTCAGTTGAAGACAACCCAATTAAGGCATTTGACTACGATGAAATGGTTACGGACAGCCATGACAATTACCTTTGGGGTAACTCAGCTTATGCTATGGCTTCAAAGATCAGTGAGTCGTTTGCAAAATATCGCTGGTGTCCAAACATTATTGGCCCGCAAAGTGGTGGTGCGGTAACCGATTTACCGGTTTATAACTTTGAAGCGATGGGTCAGATCGAAACTAAGATCCCAACCGAAATTCTGGTTTCTGACCGCCGTGAGTATGAACTTGCAGAAGAAGGCTTTATGGCTTTAACAATGCGTAAAGGTTCTGATAACGCAGCGTTCTTCTCGGCAAACTCAGTTCAAAAACCAAAAGTGTTTGCGAATACACCTGAAGGCAAGCAAGCTGAGATGAACTACAAGTTGGGTACTCAGCTACCTTACATGTTCATTATTAACCGCTTAGCTCATTACATTAAAGTACTTCAACGTGAGCAAATTGGTTCTTGGAAAGAGCGTACCGATTTGGAAGTTGAGCTAAATAAATGGATCCGTCAATACGTATCTGACCAAGAGAACCCGCCAGCAGAAGTTCGTGGTCGTCGACCGTTACGAGCGGCTAAAGTCGAAGTGTCTGACGTTGAGGGTGACCCAGGTTGGTATAAAGTATCGATGTCTGTTCGTCCTCACTTCAAGTACATGGGCGCGAGCTTTGACTTATGTTTGGTTGGTAAGCTAGACCAATAATAAGTTTGGAAATAAATAAGCGGCCAGGTTTACTGGCTGCTTTTTTTCTTAGAGTGTTATATGGAAAAAGGTTACCGATTATTAGAACGAATTGAACTTGGTGAGCCGAAAAATTGTTATGAAAAAGTGGTTTCACATAGGCATTTAATTGAATCCATTCATCTGCACCTTGCTGATTTACTTAATACTCATGCGGGTAATTCAATGATCGATCGGGAATATGGCTTACCTGATTTCAATGATGTTCTATCGAACAACACCAATTTAGTTCGTCACATCCAAAAGAACATCACTTCCACAATAGAAAGCTTCGAACCTCGGCTACGAAGTGTTGAAGTACATTACCGAGAAAATCACAACAACCCTCTTCAATTAGGCTTTGGCATATGCGGAGAAGTCTTACACAACGGTGGAAAAGTTCCGATGTCTATCGATGTCTATATGGGAACTGACGGCCAATTTAACGTTTAGTAGGTGCCCATTGAGTAACAGTAAATACTTTCAAGATGAACTCACATATCTACGAGAATCCGGCAGCGAATTTGCCAAGTACAATCCAAAACTGACCAACTTTTTGTCTGAAGGAACATTCGATCCTGATGTAGAACGTCTTCTTGAAGGTTTTGCGTTTCTTACTGGCCGTATTAGAGAAAAGATTGATGATGAACTCCCAGAGCTCACTCAGTCGTTAATGACGCTGTTGTGGCCACATTACATGCGCTCGACTCCTTCGTTATGCATTAGCGAACTAACGCCACACTCGGGAAGTGTCACTGAAAAAACAGTGGTAAAGCGCGGGGCTGAGATGGCTAGTGAACAAGTGGAAGGTACGCAATGTTTATTCAGAACCTGCTATGACGTAGAGCTTTTCCCCTTAAAAATCACAAGCATTGACCAAAGCAACAGTCGAACAAGCTCATCTGTTGATGTGACACTTGCGACTGAACATGGGCTAGAGTTATCTCGTATCGGGTTAGATAAATTAAGGTTTCATTTACATGGTGAGATCCATATAACTAGAATTCTTTTCTTATGGATATTTAGATACTTAGACTACGTCGAGTTAGACGTGGGCGGTGGGTATAAACGTAAACTTGGACCTGAATTTGTTAAACCGGTTGGGTACCAAGACGACGAAGCGATACTGCCATATAGCGACAATTCATTTGCAGGTTATCGTTTGTTGCAAGAATATTTTTCTTTACCAGACAAATTTATGTTTTTTGATATTACGGGTCTCGATTGGCTAAAAGGGATACCACAAAGAAGTACCGTGAACCTTAAATTCCACTTTAAGAGAGCATTACCTGCCGAAGTTGTCCTGAAAGATAAGCACTTAAGGTTACATTGCACGCCAGCTGTGAACCTATTCGAAAAAGATGGTGATCCAATTCGGCTTGAACATCGCCGAAATGAGTATAAAGTTCGGCCACAGAGTGACAACCAGGATCACTACGAAGTTTATTCAATAAACCAAGTAGAAAGTTGGAGCAAAAATGAAAGGCGACGAAAATCTCTTATTGAATTTGAGTCCTTTGAACACCAAATAAATCAAAGAGATAAACGTGATTTCTACAAGTCAAAAGTTTCAGAGCGAGTGAGTGGAAGAGGGCTTGAGCGTTATATATCTTTTCATACCCACAATGGGGATATTGCAGACCTAGGAACCGAAACGGTTTTGATGAAGTTATTGTGCAGTAATGCAGATTTGTCTGAAAGATTGTCTGTAGGAGACATCATATATACCACACATAAATCTCCAACTTACGCCACGTTTAGTAATATTACTAAACCTACGCAATCTGTTAGCCCGCAAGTGAATGGCGAACTCCAATGGCAACTGATTGCTAATATGTCATTGAATTATCTATCGCTCTCTAATATTGATGTACTCAAGGTTTTACTGTCTACATATGACTTCCATTCTAGAGTGGATAGGCAGGCTCATAGGGCTTCGTTGCACAGGCTTGACGGCATTATCTCATCAGAAATGAAACCTATCGATAGAGTGTTTAGAGGGGTATCCGTTCGTGGTAATCAATTTAAGCTTAAGATGAACTCTAGTTTTTTTGTCAATGAAGGGGACATGTTTTTGATGGCAAATGTATTGAATGAGTTCATACGCTTATATTCAAGTGTTAACTCATTTACAGAGTTAGAAGTCTACGATGAACGCAGTGGCGAAAGCTACCAATGGGCAAGTTTAACTGGACAGCAAACAATCTTATGATTGATGAATTATCAGAAAAAATAAACGAATTTAGCTTTTTTCAAGCAGTTTTGTTGTTAGAGAAGCACTACCAACTATTACCGGGCAGTGATTTTGTAGCGGTTGGTGAAAACAAATATTTTTATCAAGAGAGAATTGCGTTTAGTGTCTCACCAAACCTCTGTTTCCCCAAAAGTGATATGGAATTCATCAGTCATATGGAAAGGTCTGGTGAGCACTATTCGAGAATTGAAACTAACTTTTTAGGATTACACGGTTCAAGTTCACCTTTGCCCGCGAACTATACAGAAAAATTAGTAGGTAGAGATGATGATGATAATCCAGTTAGAGACTTCTTTGATTTCTTTCATAATAGATATACCAGTTTAATCTATCGTGTTTGGAAAAAGTACCGTTATCATGTTCAGTATCAAAGCGATGCAACAGATGACTTTTCTGGGCGTATGCTGCACCTAGCAGGGTTGTCTAATGTTATTCAAGAGTCTGATACGATCGTGCTTGATCGTGCAAAGATTTTGTCTTACGTCAATCAGCTATCTACCAGGACACGCTCTCCGAAACTGATTTCTGGCATTGTTGCGCACTATTTTTCATTACCAAGTGTTCGAATCGAAGAGTGGGTCTTTCGAAGAGTAAAAATTGCCGAATGCCAAAGGAATCAATTAAATAGAACGAATTGTATTTTGGGTTCAAATTTACATTTAGGTAAGAGCATCCCAGATCTAAACGGTAAGTTTAATCTTTGTATTGATAACATTGATTTCGAGACGTTCCGAAAGTTCTCCTATGGAGGAGATTTCCATAAAACTTTAGTGGGGTTGATGCGTTTTATTCTTCGTGACCCCATGTCTTGGGATTTAAAGCTAACCGTTGATTTAGACTCAGTTCCAAAGAACCAACTCGGTCAAGGTGATGGGACGAGTTTGGGGCAAACTTTTTGGTTGGGTCAAGCAGGTACGAAAGATGCGAAGATTAGAGTAATTGGAGGCATTTAAAAAAGCCGCTCATAAGAGCAATGCCGTTCGGATAAGCATTACTGTTTGAATCTAAACGGATATTTAGCTG